>JANJUO010000373.1 GCA_024710535.1 bacterium | reverse complement strand
CACTGATTTTCAAAGTTAATAATTTATCAAAAAATCTTTCATCATCAATAATCCATTCAAAAATATTATTTTTAATATGTGCATTGGATTGAATTGATTCATAAATTCCATCTTCAATTTTCACACTAATCGAGTAATTTTCTGCTTGAATGGAATTGTTCCAAACAATATTTATGGCATTATTATAGCAAATATGCTGATTATTTTGAGGATAAGAGATATTTATTTCTGCGAACATCAACTTAACAGATAATAAAATTATTAGTAAAATAACTTTTTTCATAAAACTTTTTTCAAAATTGCAAAACCCCTATATGTAATGACAGATGAAAGTGAAAATAATCACATAAAAAAATGCACTTTTTTTGATTATTCCCAAAAAAAATATCCGATAATTTTGTTATCGGATATTAAATCATTTAAAAGAAATTACTTATTTAAAAGAAATTCTTTGCCAAATCAATCAAAAATGATGGCAAAATTCCAAGAATAATTACTCCAATCACAGACACTGCAATTGTAAAATGTGATGATTTTACGTCAGCAACCAATGCATCGCCTTCTTTTTCTTTGAAATACATATTCAATACCAAACCAATGTAGAACCACATTGATATTATTGAAGACACTACTGCAACTATAGTCAACCAAGTATAACCAGATTGAATTGTGGCAGTAAATAACAAATATTTACCTGGAAATCCAGCCATTGGAGGAATGCCGGCAAGCGAGAACATAAATAATGCCATCACTGCCGCCAAGTAAGGATGCGATTTTCTCAATCCAGAATAATCTGATATTTGTTGGAATTTTGTATCATCTCTTTCTAAAACTCCAACCACCACAAATGCACCAATTTGCATAAGCATATAAGCAGTTGAATAGAAAACAATACCTGCAAAGCCATTTTCATTATTCGCAACGATACCCATCATTAAATAACCGGCATGAGCAACTGAAGAATAAGCAAGCATTCTTTTCACATTTTTCTGTGCAATTGCAGTAATATTACCAATAAGCATTGTTGCCGCAGAGATCAATGCGATAATCATCGTTGCATTTTCGGTGAACTCTTTCACTACAATTAATTTATCATTAATTAAAGTTGCACCGAAATTAGTTGGCAAAAGTGATTTTGCTATAACAATAAATGCAACAAGAGCGGCGGCTTTTCCGGCTGTACTCATAAATCCTGTAACAACTGTTGGAGAGCCGGTATAAACATCTGGCGCCCATTGATGAAACGGAAATGCTGCCACTTTGAAAGACAAACCGATAATCAACAAAGCTAAGCCAATTTGTAGATAAATATTTACAATTTCACCGGTAGCAATTTTAGCAGAAATTTCTTGTAATTGCAAAGTGCCTGTTGCTCCATAAACCATTGCCATTCCATACAGCAAAAATCCGGATGCAAATGAGCCCAAAAGAAAATACTTCAAAGCCGCTTCAACAGAAGTTATTCTTGTACGGATAAATCCTGCAAGTACATAGAATGTAATCGACATAATTTCAATGCCAATAAATATGGTTACCATATTCGAAGCATGAGCAATAGTCATCATTCCACTAATTGCAAATATTATCAAGGAATAAAATTCTTTGTATTCGCCATATTCACGAGTCAAATATGGTTTTGCGGCAACAATTGTCAAAATACCGGCAACAGCAAAAAGTATATCAAAAAATGCGGCATAT
Organism: bacterium; assembly: GCA_024710535.1. GTDB lineage: Bacteria > Bacteroidota > Ignavibacteria > Kapaibacteriales > UBA2268 > JANJUO01. The sequence goes on along the minus strand of JANJUO010000373.1, from coordinate 4,500 downwards.
CCACCGTAAGTAAGCATTCCCTTTGATATAGTTCCTTCATAAGCCATTTTTGCCAAATCTGCCGAAGGAAGCGTCATCGTATAAATTGCCGCAATAATAACACCAAGCAAACCGGCAATCGAAAAATAATAAGCAACAGTCTTGTTTTTCCCGGTAAAAGCATCAACCATAATCACCGCAATTGACAGAATAAAAATCAATGTTAACGGTAAAGCATATATTAATTCTTGCATCATAACTCTCTTACCTTTTTATTTCTTAATGTTATTTTGTGAATTTGGAATATTTTCCATTGTTTTTTGTTTCATTTCCGGTAGTTGGTAAGTTGGTTTTCCAAATTTAATCATTTCCAATTTGTTAACAAGTGCTCTACTTGAATTTTCTGAAATATTCAAAAATGATTTTGGATAAACACCAATCCAAACAATGAAGATTACCATCGGAACAAGCATAGCCCATTCTGATTTTGTCATATCTGTCAAATTGTGGTTTTTTGGATTATCATTTGTGCCATACATAACTCTTTGAAACATCCAAAGCAAATATACTGCTGCAAATATCACACCCGATGCTGCAACAATGGAGTACCAATGTGAATTCAAGAAAGGTGATTTGAATGCTCCAACCAAAGTCAAAAATTCGCCAACAAAGCCATTCAAGCCTGGCAATCCTACCGAAGCAAACATTGCAATAGCAAAAAATACTGTAAACACAGGCATCACTCTTGCAATTCCGCCATATTCTGCAATATCTCTTGTATGGCGTCTTTCATATAAAAAGCCAACGCAAAGGAAGAGCATACCTGTTGACAAACCGTGATTTACCATTTGGATAATTGCACCTTGAATGCCTTCGGCAGTCATTGAGAATATACCCAAAACAACGAAACCAAGATGGGAAACCGACGAATAAGCAACAAGGCGTTTGATGTCTGTTTGAACCATTGCCACCAAAGCACCGTAAATTATACCCACAACTGCAAGCACCGAAATCAAAGATGCATATTCAAATGATGCTTGTGGGAATAATTCCAAATTGAATCTAATCAAGCCATAAGTACCCATTTTCAAAAGCACACCTGCCAAAATCACTGAGCCGGGAGTTGGAGCTTCCGTGTGTGCATCAGGTAGCCAAGTATGAAGTGGGAATAATGGAACTTTTATCAAAAATGATAATGCAAATGCCAAAAACAACCATTCCTGAATATCAACAGGTATGTTTTGTGCTACTTCTTTTATCAATAAATAATTAGTTGTGAAGCCACTTGGCAGTTTTAGCAAAGTTTCACCGGCATACATACCAAGCCAAACAATTGCCACAAGCATAAACAAGGAGCCAACAACAGTGAAAAGGAAAAACTTTACAGTTGCATACAATCTGTCTTTTCCACCCCAAATACCAATAATAAAATACATCGGTATAAGAATAATTTCCCAGAAAATGTAGAATAAGAACAGATCCAATGCCATAAACACACCGGTCATAGCAAATTGGAGCAACATTACCATAATATAATACTCTTTTTCTCTTTTGGTAATTGAATTAAATGATGCAAAAATTGCAATTGGAGTGATGAACGTGGTCAGCATCACCAAAAGCATCGACATCCCGTCAATACCAATTCTGAATCCCGCATCGAATGCGGTAATCCATTTTGCTTCAAACACATATTGGAATCCCGGATTATTGCTATCAAATCCGAAAAACAAGAAGAGCGACACAACAAAAGTTGCTATCGATATTCCAAGTGCTGTATTTTTTATTGCTTTAGTATTTTCTTTCTTGAAAAACAGTAGCAATAACGAACCGACAAGCGGCAAAAATAACGTTATAAATAAAGCTGTCATATCAAATTTATCACTGAACTTACAAAATATTTCAAATTAATTAAAAGCCAAAAATCATTATGGAAATCACTGCGATAATTCCCACCATCATTATCAATGCATAATTTTGCACAATACCTGTCTGCATTTTTCTTAAGTTCTCAGCAACAACACTAGTTGCTTTTGCCGAACCGTTGATAATTCCGTCAATAATTCCAATATCAAAGAATTTCCATAAACCACTTCTTGATAAAGCAATGATTGGGTCAATAATTGTAAAGAAGTAAAATTCGTCAAGTTTGTATTTATTCAAAAGCAAACGATATGAGAATCCGTGCTCTTTTGCCAATTGACGAGGTTTTTTCCAACTTGGGTCCAAATACCATTTCTTTGCTAAAAACATCATTGAAATTGCTACTGCAGTGGCAAGAAGCATAAGAATATACATTTCCGGTTTGATTTCATGACTATGTTCGCCTAATATGAAATTTGCCTGAGCAAAAACAGGACTCAAAAATTCCATAAATGGCGGATTGGAATGTACCCATGGTGTTAAAGCATGAGGAATATTCACAAAACCACCCAATGCTGATAATATTGCTAAGACAACCAAAGCAAATGTCATTGTTTTTGGTGATTCATGTGGATGAACGTGATGATGGTCGAATCTTTCTTTGCCATCAAATGTCAAATAAAGTAATCTAAACATATAGAATGCTGTAAACATTGCTGAAACTGCCAATGTTAACCATAACAAAATTCCACCGTGTGGAGAGGAAAACGCATACCATAAAATTTCATCTTTCGAGAAAAATCCGCTGAAAAATGGGATACCGGCAATTGCTAATGTACCAACAAAAAATGTCTTATAAGTTGTTGGCATATAATGCTTCAAGCCGCCCATTTTCTTAATATTTTGTTCGTGATGCATACCGTGAATAACCGAACCTGCAGCAAGGAACAACAATCCTTTGAAAAATGCGTGAGTCATTACGTGGAATACACCAATATAAAATGCACCAACACCGAGAGCAACAAACATAAATCCAAGCTGTGAAACTGTTGAGTAGGCAAGAACTTTCTTAATGTCATTCTGTACCAAACCAACCGAAGCCGCAAGGATTGCAGTAACTGCACCGACAATAGCTACAGTCAACATTGATGTTTCGGATAATGAAAATAATACTGAATTTCTGGCAATTAGGAAAATACCGGCAGTAACCATCGTTGCGGCATGAATCAATGCAGAAACAGGTGTTGGACCTGCCATCGCATCCGGAAGCCATACCGACAAAGGCAACTGAGCAGATTTGCCTGTAGTTCCAAGAAACATCATCAATGTAATTGCTGTGATAATACCTGAGTTCATCAAAGTTCCGTACTGAGATGCAGCTGCATTTGCAACTTCTTGATAATTCAAAGTATTAAAAGTTACATATATCAACAGCATTGCAACTATAAAGCCAAAGTCGCCAATTCTGTTTACTACAAACGCTTTCATTCCGGCATCGCCAGTCCAAGTTATTCTAGTACCTTCAAATTTTTGGTCATACCAAAAACCAATCAATAAATATGATGCCAAACCTACCCCTTCCCAACCGAGAAATGTCAATAGATAATTACTTGCCAAAACAAGATTAAGCATCATAAAAATAAATAAATTAAGATAGGAAAAAAATCTGTAGAAACTTCTGTCGCCATGCATATATCCAATTGAATATATGTGAATCAGAAAACCGATACCGGTAATAATCAAAGCAAACAGAACAGATAACTGGTCCACTTGATATGCAATTTCAATATTTATTTGACCAGTTGCAATCCAAGTGAAAAATGAAACAATAACCGGCTTTTCTATCGGGTTTGATAGAAGATCCCAAAACAGCAAAAATGACAAAATAAATGAAATCCCAACCATTGCGGATGCAATACCGCCAATAGCAGATTCACTTTTGATTTTTTTGCCGAATATACCGTTTATCAGAAATCCAAGCAACGGAAAAAGAGGTATAAATTTAATCAGTTCATACATTTTAACAAACCTGTAATTATTGTATATTATTCTTTATCAATTTCACAAATAAACATAAAACAAAATCATACAAAAATACTTAAAAATTGAATATAGTTAAAACTTAAAATTCAAATTCTAATTATTATTTCACAAAAAAATTTAATTTACAAACAATTTATGAAATAATCAAGAATAAAGTATATATGAATATAAATTTGGATTGTGTAATCAATATTTTCCTTAATTTTCATCAAAATCAGATTTATTCAATTAATTTTTTTTCTAAAAATAATATTTTCTTAAATTTGCTTTTTGAATTTTTGAGGTTTCGATTTATGAAAAGATTGATATTAAATTTTGTTTTAATTTTTGGTATTTTTTGGCTAAATGCTTGTTCGGATAATTCTGTTTCAAATGATGACAGTGCTTTGGAATGGAATAAAAAAATTGCTAAATATGCAGTTCATAATCATTCAACTGTTTTGAGTGAATTATTAAAACCAATTAGCAATCCTCAAGAAACAATTATGCTCATCAGAAGATCCATAGATTCGGTTAGATTTTATGAAGACAAATCAGGATATTTTTATGTTTATGATTATGATTGTATAAATATTGCTCATGCAACCCAAAAAGACAAAGAAGGACAGAATTTGTATG
>JANJUO010000112.1 GCA_024710535.1 bacterium | reverse complement strand
CTTCTCGAATAGAATCTCAGGCAAGAGCAGAGCTCAATTCTCAAAATAGCCAACAAAATATACAAAATTTGAAGAAATATGGTACAATTGATTCTGCTTCTTTGAAGAAAATTTATGGCAATTCAAACCAAAATGAATCTACAATTGATTTAATTTCCAAAAATTAAGTGAAATCAGGATTTTGCTTTGATTTCAAAATCCTGATTTAATAAATCTACTCGTCTATTGTAGTTTCTGCTTTTTTAGGGGAACTATTTTGCTTTAATAATTCAATAACTGATGCTTCGAGTTCATTGAATAATACTTTATCCTCTGAAATAATTTTACGTAAACCATCACGACCTTGAACGCGTTCGGATTTGAATGTGTACCATGAACCGCTCTTTCCTATGATGCCAAATTCTGTTGCAACATCCATCAAATCGCCAAGTTTGGAAATGCCTTCGTTATACATAATGTCGAATTCTACCTCTTTGAAAGGTGGTGCCACTTTGTTTTTTACAATTTTGCATCTAACTCTATTGCCGGTAATTTCCTGTCCTTCTTTTATCACTTCTTTTCTACGAATGTCAATTCTAACAGAAGCATAGAATTTCAAGGCATTACCACCGGTTGTTGTTTCCGGATTTCCGTAAATAACGCCAATTTTCGAACGAAGTTGGTTAGTGAAAATCACTGTAGTTTTCGACTTTCCGATTGAGGCATTGAGCTTTCTCATTGCTTGCGACATCAATCTTGCTTGCGAGCCCATTTGTGCATCGCCCATATCTCCTTCGATTTCAACACGTGGCGTTAATGCGGCTACCGAGTCAACAACCACAACATCAATAGCACCACTACGAACAAGAGTTTCAACGATTTCCAATGCCTGCTCGCCAAATTCGGGCTGAGAAAGCAATAAATTATTCAGATCCACGCCCAATCTTTGTGCATAGTTGATGTCCAAAGCGTGCTCTGTATCCACAAAGGCAGCCAATCCGCCATTTTTTTGTGCTTCAGCGATCACATGCAAACAAACAGTGGTCTTACCTGAAGATTCAGGTCCAAAAATTTCAATGATTCTGCCTCTTGGCACTCCACCAATTCCAATTGCGGCATCTAATGAAATACAACCTGTTGAAATTGCTTCCACATTCACAACTTGCTTATCGCTCAATCTCATAATTGAGCCTTTGCCGTGCTGTCTTTCAATTTGGTCAATTGCAAACTGAACTGCTTTTAGTTTTTCCTCGTTAACTTTATGAGTTACAGTTGGCATAGTTTTATCTTTAGCCATAAATTATATCCAATCTTTTGTTTAAAATTTGCTAATTATCAAAATTAAAAATACAAATAATTTTTTACTTGGTAAATTATTTTTTATTTAAATTATCAACATTATATTATGAACGCATTTAATTAATTCACATTTTAAATTTGTGATTATATTTTTGAATTCAAATAAATTAACTATTAATTTGGTGTATTTGGAATTTATCCTTATTTTTACATTTTGATAATTATCTAAATGAAAAAAGATTTATGAGAGAAATAACAGATATATTCAAAGCAATTTCCGAGCAGAATAGAGTACGCATTCTATTAATGTTACTTCATAAATCGCTTTGCGTTTGTGAAATCAAAAGTATATTAAACATCAGCACACCAACCGTATCATCTCATTTGAATATTTTGCGTAAAGCAGGATTTATCGAAGATACAAAAGATGGAAAATGGATAAATTATCGAATCAAACAAAATATTACTAATCAAGTTGTAATTGATTTGCTTGATTCATTGGTAAAATGGTATGCCGATACTGAAATTATGCAAAATGATTTGGCTCAAATTGAGCATGTAGATAGAATTCAATTAACATGTAATAATTAATAGGTGAATTATGAAAAAAATTCTTTTTGTACTGGCAATTTTTATAGTATCAATAAATTTTGCTTTTTCGCAGAATAAATCAAACGTCATTGAAGTGCTTTATTTTCATGCAACTATGCGATGTAATGGCTGTATGACAATTGAAGATTTCACACAAAAAAGCATTAATACAAATTTTCAAAATGAAATGAAAAATGGTAAGATTATTTTGAAATCAATTGATTTTCAACAAACAGAAAATGAACATTTTGCGGAGAAATACAAATTTGAATCGCAAGAATTAATACTTAGCAAAAAAGTTAATGGAAAAGAAGTAAAATGGAAGAAATTAGACAAAATTTGGGATTTTTCCTCAAATTACTCAAAATATGAAAAATATATCAAAAAAGAAATTGAAAAATTTTCAAAAAAATAAGGAAGCAACAAAATGAATATCAAAGTTCTTGGAACAGGTTGTGCAAAATGTATTGCACTCGAAAAGAAAATTCGTGAGTTAGTAAGCCAAAATTCAATTGATGCAGAAGTAACTAAAGTTACTGATTTGCAACAAATTATGTCTTATGGTATTATGATGACTCCGGGTATTGTTATAAATGAAAAAGTGGTTAGTTTTGGCAAAATTCCAAAAGATAGCGAAATCTTGGCTTGGATTAACGGAGCAAAGTAATGAAAAAGTTGTTGCTTTTAATCTCATTTTTCTCAATTCTTTTGATTTTTTCTTGTTCAAACGATAAGAAAGCAGAAGTTATTGATAAAAAAAATGACAAAGATACAGTTCAAAATGTTCAACATTCAAACAGTAAAGCGATTGTTACATTTGTTGAACTTGGATCTGTGAATTGCGTTCCATGTAAGCAAATGCAGCCAATTATGGCTTCTCTCGAAAAGAAATACGGAGAGCAATTGGAAGTAATTTTTTATGATGTTGTGAAAAAAGAACATAAAGACAAAAGTAAAGAATTTGGTATTAGACTTATTCCTACTCAAGTATTTCTTGATAAAAATGGCAAAGAAATTCATCGCCATGAGGGATTCTATCCCGAAGCAGAAATAGAAAAATTTCTGCAAGAGCAAGGATTGAAGCCGATTTAGGGAAAGGGACGAGGGACGGAAATAGGGACGAGGGACGAATTTGGGGACGAGGGACGTTAGGATTGGGACGAGGGACTTTTGAAGAAGGGATGGGGGACGTTTAGGATTGGGACGTGGGACGAATAAAGAAATGGGACGCGGGACGGATGATAGGGACGCGGGACGGATGATAGGGACGTGGGACAGAATTAGGGACGTGGGGCGGAATTTTAATTTATTTAAGAAATTAAAAAATTTAAGTTATGAATGATAAACTGAAGGAAATTGGGTTCTATAATTTATCTAAAGAGCTTTGGGAGTTTTGTTGGGAAGATACTTCTGTAATGATGAAGGATTTTCGTGGGAAGGAGATTGCAAAACAGGTAATCCGCTCTTGTGGTTCAATTTCAGCAAATATTGAAGAAGGTTTTGGAAGGGGATTTGGAAAAGAATATCCACACTTTTTAAGAATTGCAAGGGGTTCTGCTCGTGAAACAAAGGGCTGGTATCAAAGATCAAAGAAGCTTTTGCCTATTGAAATTATCGAGGAAAGAACTAAATTACTTGATAATATAATAGCAATGATTACAAAAACAATTTCAACTTTGGAAAATAGAAACAAATGAAAAATTTTCATATAAATATTGATATAGAAAAATTCATTTTGAATATTTATTATTTTTTATTTAATAATTTGAATCCAAATCCAACGTCCCCCGCCCCTTCTTCAGTGTCCCTCGTCCTATTCCACGTCCCTCGTCCCATTCCACGTCACTCGTCCCATTCCACGTCCCTCGCCCCTTCTTCAGTGTCCCTCGCCCCTTCTTCAGTGTCCCTCGTCCCTTCTTCAGTGTCCCTCGTCCCTTCTTCAGTGTCCCTCGTCCCTTCTTCAGTGTCCCTCGTCCCTTCTTCAGTGTCGTCCCTCGTCCCATGTATTCCGTCCCTCGTCCCTTCTTCAGAGAACGTCCCTCGTCCCTTGCACAAATCTCAAAATTTTTATCAATCAATTTATATTAACTAATGCAAAGAGTATAACCCAATGATAGAACAAATATTTAATTCGCTTGTTGAATTGCTTTATGGGAATTTTTGGCTTGCCACATTTTCTTCATTTATATGGGGAATTCTAAGCATAATTCTTAGTCCTTGTCATTTATCAAGTATTCCCTTGATTGTAGGATTTTTGAGTTCGCAAGGTGTAATTTCTACAAAGAAAACATTTTATTTATCAACGGTTTTCTCTGTTGGTATTTTAGTAACAATCGCATTCATTGGCGGCATCACTTTTGCAATGGGCAGATTGATGGGCGATATTGGGACTATTGGTAATTATCTTGTTGCTTTAGTATTTTTCATTGTTGGCTTATATTTGATGGATTTAATCAAATTGCCTTGGGATGGAGCCAATATGTCCGGCACAAAATATAAAGGATATATGGCGGCATTTGTGTTGGGATTAATTTTTGGTGTTGGACTGGGACCATGTGCATTTGCATTTATGGCGCCGGTTATGGGAGTTGTTTTTCAAGTTTCATCAACGGATACGGTTTTAGCAGTTGGATTGCTTGTTGCATTTTCGATTGGCCATTGCTTTGTGATTGTTCTTGCTGGAACTTTAACAAAAGTTGTTCAGAAATATCTAAATTGGTCTGAGGGTTCAAAAGTAACTGTTTGGTTTAAGAAAATCTGCGGAATCCTTGTTATCCTTGGCGGTGTTTACATGATTTGGGCAACATTCTAATTAGGAATTTATATAATGAATTGGAAACAAGAAGGCAAAATTTTAGGAATAATTGGTGCAATTTTTCTTGCATTTTTCTATTTACCGGTAGGAACTCCAAGATTTGATAATGCAATATTCGAGGCATTATATCTTGCTAAATGGTATGCGCAGGAACACGTTATTTTTTGCTTGATACCTGCATTTTTCATTGCCGGTGCAATTGGTGTTTTTATAAGCCAGCAATCTGTAATGAAATACCTCGGTGCAAAAGCAAATAGATTTGTTGCTTATGGAGTGGCGTCTGTTTCAGGCAGTATTCTTGCAGTTTGCTCATGCACAGTTTTACCTTTATTTTCTGGGATTTACAGAATGGGTGCGGGATTAGGTCCGGCAACAGCATTTCTTTATTCAGGTCCGGCAATTAATGTTATGGCAATAGTTCTAACTGCAAATGTTATTGGCGTTGAACTCGGAATTGCACGTGCTATTGGGGCAGTGGTTTTTAGTATCATTATCGGATTAATTATGGCATTTATTTTCAGAAAAGAAGAATTGGAAAAAGTAAATGCTATGGCAGAACTTCCAGAGCCAGAAGTTAAGCGAAAATTATGGATGAATATAATATATTTTGGTTTGATGGTATTTATTTTAATAATTGCAAATTGGGGACAAGCCGAGCAGACAAGCGGATTTTGGTACTTTGTTTATGCAAATAAATGGATTCTAACATCAATTCTTGGAATTATTTTTTCAATTATTCTTATAATTTGGTTTGAAGTAAATTGGAAAAAATTGATTCTTATTTCCATACCTGTGATAGCATTATCAATCATTTTTAGCAATGTACCGATGATTGCTTTTGCCGCCGCTATGATTGGCTTGGGCTATTTGATTGCAACAGACAACGAAGAAATGCAAGATTGGTTTAGCACAACTTGGGACTTCACCAAGCAAATTATGCCTCTATTACTTTGGGGCGTGTTGATTGCTGGATTTGCACTTGGCAGACCGGGTAATGAAGGAATAATACCATCTGCATGGATTAATTCACTTGTTGGTGGCAACTCTCTTTTCTCAAACTTTTTCGCATCATTTATGGGTGCATTTATGTATTTTGCAACATTAACAGAAATACCGATAGTGCAAGGATTAATCGGAAGTGGAATGGGAAAAGGTCCTGCTTTGGCATTGCTTCTTGCTGGTCCTGCATTATCTTTACCAAGTATGCTCGTTATCCGTTCTGTTATGGGAACAAAAAAGACTGTTGTGTTTGTTTTGCTTGTGATTATAATGGCAACAATTAGTGGCTGGATTTTTGGATTTTTTTATTCATAATTTATAACCAAACTTTTTTTCTTAGTTTTTTCTTTTCAGAATTTTGTTTTTTGATGTCGAGTCTGTGTTGGATAGAAGTTTTGCTTGGATTAGTTTTTTTTCTGGCTTTTGGTGGAATTTCTGCAACAGCAATAAGATTCAATAATTTTTTCAACGCAGACTGTTTATTCATAGATTGTGAGCGGCTATCTTGGGCACGAATAATCAAATAGCCGTCTTTATTAATTCTATGAGCGGCAATATGATGCAATCTTTCTTTTACATCATTAGGCAAACTACTGCTATTGACGTGAAAGATAATTTGCACCGCCGTTTCTACTTTATTAACGTGCTGACCACCCGGTCCGCCTGCTCTTGTAGATTCAAAATAATATTCATTTTCATTAATTGTATTAAACATTTTTCTAGCTTTTTAATTATTCAATTTTGATTGATTCATTATCTAACGGCTTACTTTCCTGAACGACTATATCATCGAGATACCATTTCTTATTCAAATTCAAAAAGATAAAAACCAAATCTTTACCGGCAATTTTTTCTTTATTATTGAAATAATAAAGATTTCCAATTTTGAAAGAATTATCGTGTGTTTTTACGGCTTTGGTTTCGAAAGAGATGAATTTAGTTTCGCAATCGAAATATTTCATTCTGGAAATATATGCTTTCAAGCCGGTATCATTAATCGAATGATAAAAAAACTCTGTGCTTAATGCAGTATCCAAAGTGATTTTTTCGATATATTCATGGTTGTTGAGAATTTTTGAGATTAAATTCATTTGCTGTTTTTTGATATTTTCATCATATTTAGGAAAATCTATCGAGCAGCATGAATGTAAAATAAAACCCAAAACCAATATTAAAATTAATTTATATAACATATTTTTCGATTTTATGACAAACAAACAATGTAAAAATAAATAAATTCTCAAAATAAAAAAAGTTATTTGGTTAAATTATAAAAAAATATTAAATTACATAATATAGAATGTAAATTTGGTAATTTTGAATTTCAAATAAATGTTTAATTAGTTTTAAGAAAATTTTTATATAAATTGAAATGGAGAATGTAATGGAAAGTCATGGAAAAAAGCCGCTTGTATTGATTTGCGATGATTCAATTATTGCGAGAAATAGTTTAAAAAACATGCTTTCGAAAGAGAATTGCAAAATTGTTGAAGCTTATGATGGATTGGACTCATTAAAAAAAATTACCGAATTGAACCCTGATTTTGTTTTGTTGGATTTGCTGATGCCAGGTATGAATGGTATTGATGTTTTGAAATCCCTAAAAAAATCAGAGATTAAACTGAACATCGTTGTGGTTTCTGCAGATGTTCAGAATTCAACAAAACAGATTTGTCTTGAAAACGGTGCAATTGATTTTATTAACAAACCTCCCAAGATGCACGAAATAGTTGATATTTTTAGAAAATTAACCCAAAACGAGGATTAATTTATGATGGTAAATGACATTCAAAAAGATGCCATCAAGGAATTAGTAAATATTGCTGTAGGTAGGGCTGCCGGTATGCTCAACACATTGATTGAGAAACATCTTACATTGTATGTGCCCGAATCAAAACTAATTTATGCCGCAGATATTGGCTCTGAAATCCATTATTTGAAAAAAGAAACACTCTCCGCAGTTTCGATGAGTTTCAAAAATGGCATTACCGGAACTTCCAAGTTGATATTACCATGGACAGATGCAGAGAAGCTTGTTAATCTTTTTACTCATGAAAATTTGATAAATGATAATTTCGAAGAGGTTCGCTCTGCTATTTTAAGTGAAGTAGGCAATATTGTTCTGAATTCGTTAATGGGCACTATCAGCAATCTTGTGAATTCAAATTTTACATATCAAGTTCCAATTTAGAGCGAAGGCTGGTATGATAAAATTTTCGAATTTGATAATGTTGATAATAATTCGATAGTTTTAATAGCTCAAACTCAATTTTTGATTGATGACCTAAAAATTCTTGGTGATTTGATGATTTTCCTTCAATTAGAGAATATTGATAATTTCATACAAAAAATTGATTATTTTGCTGAAAAATTTGGTAATTAACAAATGGAAAATGTTCTAAATTATAATACTGAATTCGATATATTTGACTTAACTCCGGTTGGTATTTGTATTATAAATAAGAATTATACAGTTAAATTTTGGAACTTAAGACTCGAAGATTGGACTTCTATCAAAAGAGAAGATATTTTATTTAGGAGCTTGTTTGATTTCTTTCCACATTTCGATTCAGAATTTTATAAAATTAGAATTAATAGCATTTTTGAAGGCGGTGCTCCGGTTATCTTTACAGCACATCTTCATAAAAAATTATTCAATAACTTAAAAAAAACCGAAAAAAGATACTACCAAAATGTTACTATCACCAATGCAATTCAAAATGATGGTTCTTATTTAGCTGTTATCACCGTTGAAGATGTCAGCGAAATAAATTTTCGCCTTGAAAAATATAGACAGCTTCAGTATGCGGCAGAATCAGAATCGAATAAAAGAAAAGTTGCAGAAGATTCTGCAAGTTCTTCTCGTCAAATGATTGAAAATATTATTAATCAGGTGCCGCAGTATATTTTTTGGAAAGATAACAACTCTGTTTATCTTGGTTGCAATAAACAATTTGCTGAATTGAAAGGGCTGAAAAGCAAAGAAGAAGTTTATGGCAAAACAGATTACGATTTAAATGCAGATAAAGAATTGGCAGAACGCTATATGCAAAGCGATAAATTCATTCTGCAAACCGGCGGAATGATTATCAATCAATTAAGAGAAATGGTCAATAAGCATGGAAATTCAAAATGGTATCAAATCAATAAAATTCCATTGCATAATGATAATAATGAAATTATTGGTATTTTGGGTACTCTCGAGGATATTACTGAGAAAAAGCAGTATGAGCATACAATAAAGGAGCAAAGAAGTAATTTGCAGTCAATTCTTGACCATACAGATCAATCAATTTTCTTAATGAATAAGTATGGCGAATTGCAAGAATTTAATCGCACTTTCAAACATTATTTGCAAAAAGATAAAAATATTATTCCTCTTAGAAATGATAAATTTGAAAAAATATTTCCTAAAAAAAATGATCAGAAATTATGGAAAAATAGATTAGATAATGCTTTAGCAGGATTTGAGCAGCAATTTAACGAAAAAATATATTCAGACGGTCAAGAGATTTTTTTGGAAACCAATGTTTTTCCGATTTATGATAATAATGAAGTAACAGGTGTATCGGCATTCACAAGAAATATAACTGAAAATATTTTGTTTCAGAATAAATTAAAATTTCTCAATAATTTTAATATCATTATTGCTGAAATTTCTGCCGGAATTATCAATAAAAATATTAGTGAAATTGATGATATTCTAAATCAATCATTGAGAATTGTATGTGAATTGATAAACTTCGAAAAAGTAATTCTACATAAAATTGTTGAAAATAATCTCTATCCGCAATATTATTATTCGGCGGATAAAGAGAATATTCCTGCAAATTATGACTCTATATCTATCAATTCCTTCGACAAAGTTGTAGAACTCTCCAAGCGTGAGGGCATAGTATATTTTGAAGATGTAAGTAAAATTGCTGATTTGGATTATCTTACTCCAAATATTTTTAGAAATTTCGGCTTGAAGTCTTTCATTAGTCAGCCAATTTATTTGAATAACAGAATATATGGATTTATTTCATTTATTACTTATAATTATACCGTTTCTGTTGAAGATGAATTAAAAAATTCACTCAAAATATTCGGAGAAATAATTTCAAGTGCTATTTACAAAAAACATTATGAAAATGAACTGATAATTTCGAAAGATAAAGCAGAAGAATCAAACAAGTCCAAAAATAATTTTATTGCTAATATTAGTCACGAAATCCGAACACCATTGAATGCTATTATTGGATTTGCAGAATTGCTGAAAGGCAAACCCGATGATATTCATTATCAAGGATATATTGCAGGAATTGATACATCTGCCAAGAATTTACTTATGATGTTTAATGATATTTTGGATATTTCAAAAATTGAATCAGGCAATATCGAAATTAACCGAACAATGATAGATCCAAATAAATTATTGTTTGATTTGAATGAAATTTTTAGATTTTCTGCAGATGTGAAGAATATCAAACTAAAATTTGAAATTTCCAAAGATGTTCCTCAATTTCTATTTCTTGATGAGATTAGAGTTAGGCAGATATTACTTCACCTTGTTGGGAATGCAATAAAATTCAGTAATAATGGCGTGGTTGGAATAAAATTAGATATAGCAAATATTGATGATTTAAATAAATCAGGCAAAGTCATATTTACTGTTAGCGATTCTGGAATTGGAATTCCACAGTCCAAATTTGAAACCATTTTCGAGCCTTTCTCTCAATTAGAAGATAGCATAAACAAGAAATTTGCCGGTACAGGATTGGGCTTAACGATTGCAAGACGACTTG
>JANJUO010000189.1 GCA_024710535.1 bacterium | reverse complement strand
ATATAATCCATACTTGATGGATCTTTAGGTTTGTATTCATCAGAAAGCAAGAAATCAACATCACGTTTGATAGGACCTTCTGTGGCATTACCAAATATATATGCAAAACTGCCTTTGAAAATGCCGCTTTGCGGAATTACATCAAGTGCAAAATCTGCTTCGCCGGCGATACCTGAAATTGCTCCATCTGTTAAAGCAAATTTTCTATCTACTTTGAATACATCTGGGCTCATATTACTCATTGCGTCAGTTGAGAAAATCAATCCCATTTTAACACCTTGCCACAATGCACTCAATGTAAGTCTTTCGCTGAAAAATGAAGGGTAGCCAATATCATCTGCTCCATACTTCAATTCAATACCCCAATTCGGTAAACGGCTATTTGATTTTGGGTCAACAATCACAGGTTTACCATCATTATCTAATACAATATTACCTTCATCATCTGTTTCATAAATAAAGTCATATTGTTTCCAGCTTAATAAATCAGGACTTACGACAACTTCATTTTTTTTGTTTGAATAGTCAAGTGGTTGACCTTCAGAAATTCTTTTGAAAAGTTGAACATCTTCAGGGCTAATCATATATTCATCTTGAATTAATGAGGCTGAATAGCCCGGTTTTTGACGGAAAATCATTTTTCCAGTTCCAAAACCACGAGCTTCCATAGTAACATCATCCAAACCATTTTGTTGGAATGCATTCACAACCAAATCATGAAGATTGTCTGCTTTGAATTGACCTTTATCAATTTGAGTATTTTTCAACTCAGGATAAGTGAAAATATCATAAGGATTTGGTGAAACCAAATGGTCTGTCATATATTCAGATTGATTATCATAAGAAACAATCATAGCAATAATTGTTCCCGGCATATTTGTTTGCGGGTCTGCTTCTGTAGTAACTACATAGGCATTACGAATAATCTTCTGAACACGCGCTGTTTGACTACGGAAGTAGTTAATGATACATTGGAGATCCGTATCAGGAGGAATTGGATCGAAATCAGCATCATAAAGAACTCTTTTTATTTGACCTAAAGTAAACTTACTAGCTCTAACTTCTTTCTGTATCACTGAAGTCAAAGCAATTGAATACTTTTTAACGCAACTATCGTTAGTTGCAGATGCCTGCTCCGGAGATTCATCATCACCGCTTTCTCTTTTTACGATAGAGCGAATATCTTTAAGATTGGCGCTCTTAAATTTATAAACCGATACATTTGAGTATCTGTAATTTTTAAATTTGTTCAAAATGCTTTCTAACCGCATTTTGAAAGAATCATCCATAGTGCCCTGACCAAAACTGTTAGCCATAGATAAGAAAAGCAAGGCAAAAATGACTGACAACAAATTTAACTTCTTCATATATTTTTTATCCTTTAATAATTTAATTTCGTTAATTCAGTTAATTATCTGCCTCTTGGCTTCTTGCCTTTTTCAGGCGAACATGTTAATTGTATCATTATCGGAGCATCCATCTTTTCTGATTTTACACCATTCAATGGATTTTCAGCCCAAATCTTACAAGGTACACTAATTGTTGTTACCACTTTGCTCATATTCTTTTCAGGTTTGCCACTTATTTCGAATTCCATTGCATAAACACCTGTTTTCTCATCGCCTTCGAGCATTGGCTCTGTTGCAAATGTGTAACCCTTGAGTCCTTCTTCTATTGTTGGGGTTCCTGTTACTTCTAATTTAACTTTTGCATTTTCTTTATCTGAAGCCATTGGGGCGCCCACTTGAATACCTTCAACACGAACTTTGAACTTGCTCATTGTTCCCGGACATTCCTGAACGTAAACAGTTGGAGTAACCAAGTTTGGTGGTTCTTGTTTGATTACAAAACTATCTTCAAACAATGTATATTCTGTAAATGTGAATGGCTGAACCCATACAACTTTTACATTTGCATTTTTGATTTCAGGTGGGAAACTAAAGTCGCCTCTTGTTGTCAAACCTGATACTTCTTTTTTATCTTGTGATTTATCACTTGAGAAATACATCTTGAATTGATTTGCTTGAATCTTGCCCTTTGATGTTTCAGGGAATGAGAATCTAAAGCTACCGCCGTAGTAAGTATATCCATCAAGTCTGCCCTTGAACGTTGTTTCATTATCAAGTTTATCGCTGAACACTTCAAGATAAGCAATATTTGATGCTTCTTTTGCACCAAGACGGTGTTTTACTTCAATTTTATAATTACCAGGAGCTAAAGCTTTATCAACAACACCTCTAAATTCACGTTTTGAACCAAATGCAGGTGCGGATACCCCAAGACCTGAAATTTGGTCAAGTGGAGTTTCTCTAATCATTGCCACTTGGCTACCACTTTCGTTCATAACTCTTGCTTCTATAATATTGCCGGTTGCTTGATAAGGGCTGATTGAGAATTGGAATACACCCGGAGCATTCGAGAAACTAAATACTTTATCAGGCATAAATAATGATGGATCGTTCGGACGAGGTTCCACTTTATTTACACGTACGTTAAATTCAATACTGCCACGGTTTTGATCAAAGTTAATTGATGCACCCGGAACAAGCAATTTAACAATGTAACTATATAGATCTATTTTGCTTACATTTTGCTCTCTATCTTTATCAGATGAAGAAGCAGCTTTGATTTTTGCTTCATTTATCTGAGTTTCGAATTCTTCAATTCCATCTTGCGAGAATAAAACAGACGCATCAGGCAATCCAAACGCATCAAGAGTTCCAGCTAATTCTTTCTTAACTTTTTTCAAATCTGCAACAGATAATTGCACAGTTCCAATGTTTACTCTATAATCGTCCGGAATGTCATCAACATTTGCAATAGTTTTGTTTGGATCTTTTCTCACACCAAGGATACGGTTTGTGCGTGATGCAAATCTAAGTTTGTACCATCCGCCTTGACCGGTAGGTTGGAAATGAACAGCAAAAGCACGACGAACAAGTTTGCCTACTTTCAACTGTTTCATGTGAACAGTGTCGGTGATATAATGGAAAATACTATCAGGATGAACCCCCGGAGGAGCACAATAGTTACCATATTTAGAAACGGCACTTGCAGGATAAACCGGTTCGAACTGAGCAAGAGAAATATTATCTGCATTAAGTTGACTTGTAGTTGCAACCTTATCAATCTTAAGTTTCATATAGCCGATAAATTCCCATTCAGGGAAGTTTGGCACACTTATTCTCTGATTAATTTGATTAGAATCAAGCGAAATCTTATATTTCGACAATGTATCTTCCGGTGGGAAATCCGGTGCCTGCGTTGGATTTTGGTCAGGATTATACAAAATCTGATATTCAAGTTCTTCAACGTTAGCAAGTTCAACAAGTTTGCTTAGTCTAAGTTGATATTCTTTCTGACTTTCCTCTTCTTTTTTACGTAAAGATGCAGTAATATCGGTAACACCAACTTCAACGAGATATGTTCTATCCGATTTGATGTCTGTTCCTAATGCTTCTTTTACGTTTACATTAGCTGGAATAAGAGTGATTTCATCTTGCGGACGGGTATTGATCCCCTCCGTACCTGCTCCGGATTGGAGCTGAGACAAAATACTTTCCACAATTCTCATCGCTTCCTGCGTTTTCTTATGAAGATGCTCTTCTGCCTCATCTCGCTCCACGATGATGATAAGCAACTCCAATACCACAGCCAAATAAAGCACGAAATATACCTTACCGGCTCCACCGCCTTTAGACATTTCTGTTCCTCCTGTTTAGAGCGTTAACTACAACACTTATTTTATTTTTAAAATTTAAATTCAAACTACTAAATCTTTATATAGAATTATTATCTTTTTTTAATTTTCAAACAATTATTAAATTGTTTGGAAAACGAGATACAATTTATTGCATTATCAAATAATAAACAAGAAATTTTTACAGAAAAATAAAAATTTTTTCATATTTCTATCAATTTTGTTCATTTTCAGTTCGATTTTGGCTTATTTTTCCACTTTTATTGCACACTTTTTTCATTTTTAGATTTACAAACTCCTAAACATATAATTTATTAAATTTTCATAACATATTAAAAATAATTTTTATTTTTTATCTTTAAATATCAGTTCAAATATAGTTAGTTACAAACTAAAGCAATTATTTATTCGTTAATTTCAATAGATTAATTACATTTGGTTTTTTTGATTAATCAAGTATGTTTTCTATTTTTTAGGGAATCTTTTTGATAAAATCGGATGCTGATAATCTGTTTGGTATTCAAAAAAGCATTATTATTTTTTTTTCATTTATCAGATAATAAAAAGATCAATTGCAATTATGTTAATTTTTATCAAAAATCATACTATATTTGAAAATTTACATAACAATCTTCTTTATTCAGAAGCGCCTTCCGAATTCTTTAATTATCTCAAAAAATCAAATTTAATTTCTCAATTTGTCCAATTAAATGCTCTAATAGGCTCCATACAAGATCCTTATTGGCATCCCGAAGGGGATGTTTGGACTCATACATTGCTCGTTTTGGATGCGGCTGTTGAATTCAGAAAGAATTATCCCTCCGAAAAGGATGCAATAAGCTTTATGCTCGGCTGTTTGTGTCATGATTTGGGAAAGCCATATACAATGATTTATGAAAATGGAAGAATTAGAAATCCTGCACATGATATAAAAGGCGTGTTCCCCGCAAAAATTTTTCTTTCAAAACTGGGCTATGATAATGATGTTATCGAAAATGTTTCCGCAATGGTCAAGGAGCATCTTCGCCCAATGCAGCTATATAAGGAACGAGAAAAAATCAAAAATTCTGTTATCGCAAATCTTCAAAAGAGAGTAAATATCAAAGATTTGATAAACTTGGCAAAGGCAGATCACAATGGCAGAATCAATCGCGACGAGAAAAATGTTTTTCCACATTGCGATTGGTTAGAAAAGAAAATTCTTGAAATTAATAGTCATTTAAACGAAACTCAAATTCTATCCGGAAGTGATTTGATAGATTTAGGAATAAAGCCCGGCAAGAATTTCGGAGATTTGCTAAATAAAGCAAATTCCTTATATAATCAAGGAAAATTCACCGAAAAAAGCATGGCAATTGAGTGGATAAAGCAGAATTTATAAAATATTTTTTCAATTAAAATTATTTTAACTTATTTTTGAATTTAATTTCATAACATTTTGAGAAATTTTGGCAAATTTTCACCTCATAAAATTCATTACTAAAGCATTTGCCGAAAGATCCAACGGCAAATTTGGTAATTTTATCAAATCAGTTGCATTCATCAGCATCTTTTTGGGCACTTTTGCCTTGATAATTTCTTTGTCTGTGCTTGATGGATTCGATAAAGCACTTCGTGAAAATGCCGCAAAATTCTCCGCACATATCACCATCAAATCATTCAATAAAGAACCATTTTATAATTATAATGAGGCTATTTCATTTTTCAAAAATAAGATTTCAGAAATAAAAGATATTCAGCCAATTATCGAAAGGGAAGGGCTGGTTAAGTCAAAGAATACAGTTGACGGCGTTCTTATAAGAGGGATTTATCCTGAGCAAGACATAACCGGCATAAAAAATCTTTTGAAAGAAGGTGCTTTTGAATTTACCGATTCTTCAGCAAAAGAAGTTTTGATAAGCAAAAGAATGGCTGACAAATTATCCGTTAAATTAAATGAATCAATAATCTTATTCGGGCTTGACGGCGATTCGAATTTGGATCTGCCTGAACCAAAAATCGGCAAATTCAAAGTTACCGGTATTTATGAAAGTGGTATGGCAAAGTATGATGATGTCTTGATTTTCCTGCCATACAAAACAGCGGCAAAATTTTTCAATTTGAAAGATAACACATGTTCGGTTTTGGAAATTACACTTAACGATATAAATCGAGCACCGGAAATTTCGGTTACTATTGATAGTTTGCTTCGTTATCCATTTTATTCAATTACGATTTTCGATTTACATCAGGCGATGTTTTCGTGGATTGAACTTCAAAAAGAGCCAATTCCATTGGTTTTGGGATTGATTTCTCTTGTTGCCGTTTTGAATATTATAACCGCACTTTTGATTATTGTTGTTGAAAAAACAAAGACAATCGGCATTTTGAGAACAATCGGAATGAATAGCAAAAACATACTTGCAATATTTTTATATCAAGGTCTAAAAATCGGCATCAGCGGTACTTTGAGTGGCGTTGGAGCGGCATATTTAGCAAGTTGGCTACAAGTGAATTATAAATTAATCAAATTAAATGGAGAAATCTATTTTTTGGATACATTGCCAATGGATATTTCACTTTGGCATTATGAAATTGTAATTGGAATTTCAATATTATTTACATTTCTTGCCACAATTATTCCAGCAATAATTGCGGTGAAATTAAAACCGGTCAATGCTGTAAAATTCAGATAAATTACCTATTAATTTGCTTGCGGGGAATATTCAACAACATTGCTATTATCGCAAAAACACCCGTATAAGCACTTGTTGCAAGTCCATATCTGATAAAGAAATCCAGATAATTCAAATCGCTTAATCGTATGTAAAATATATAGTAAATAAGATTATGAATAACTGCCGTAACCAATGTTATTAATACGAAGAAAAACGAGCCGAGTCTTTCCGAAACATAGCCCTCTTTATAAAAATAACCTACAAAAAAAGCGGCAATTGTCTTGGTTAGAGCATTTGTTCCAATAACATCAAGTGTGATAAAATCAAAAAGCAATCCAATCCCAAATCCAAAGAATAAACCCGTAAATTGCCCTTCTGCAAGAGTTATCCATACAACGAGAATAAGTAGTAAATCCGGTGTAATTCCTTTTACTTCAATCAAATTCAAGAGTGATATTTGAAGCAAAGACAAAATAATAGCAACAGCACCATAAATTATATAATTTTGGGTAACATTTTTGCTTTTAATTGGGTCAAACATCAATTTCATTTTATTTCTCACTCTTTTTGATTTGCAATTTCATTTCGATTTCTTCAAGTAATCTTTGTCTTTCTTCATTTGCAATGTATTTTACTATAAAAAGTTGCTCCAATGTCTGAAAATTCACATAAGAGCGCATTACAATTTTCATAAACATCGATGATTTATCAACTTCTGCCTTTGTAATCAATCCCACAGGAATATCAGGGGGATATTTATTACTATAATTTGATGTAACTACTTCGTCTCCGGGCTTCACATCGAATGAATTTGGAATATTATTTATCACAAAATAATCTTCGCCTTGCCAGCTGATAATACCGTCAATATTATTTCTGATGATATTTGCAGAGATTTTCACATTCCTATTTGCAATCAATTCTATTAATGAATAATTTCCCGAAACAGCAATTACCAGACCAACAATTCCAGCATCTGTTCGAGCAACCATTCCTTTTTTGATACCGAAATTTTCACCTTTATTGACAGTGATATAATTTCTCATTTCAACGGAACTTTTTCCTACAATTTCGCAGGCAATCATTTCGTACTCAGTAGATTCTTTAAGTTCAAGCAATTTTTTTAATCTCTCATTTTCCAAAAGAGATTGACGCATTTTAGTAACTTCAGTGGAAAGCTGTAAATTCAGTTCCCTTAATGCTCGGTTTTCGCTTTGTACTGCTCCCGGATTTGGAATCCAAGAAAAAACGCCCTGCAATTGCCCCATCGTACCAATCATAATTGTGCGCAAGCCACCAATTTTCGAGACCGATCCCATCGAAATCAATGACAAGGAAATTATCACAAGTGCTACGAATGTGAAGTATTCTTTGAATTTTACTATAAAATTTATAAAATATTGCATTTCTAAAAAGTCAAAATAATAATGTAATTTATTTTGTAAAATTAATTTACAATTTCAATTACAAAATTAAGAATTTTTTATTGAATTTATGTTTGAATTAATTAAACTACTCTGTCGAATTAAAAAAAAATAAAAATTCTGTCAATCTTTGTATATTGTCAAAGTTAGGGACGAGGGACGAGAAAGGGACGAGGGACGAGGAATTTGCAAATCATCCGATGTATTAATGCACCGGATGATTAACAGACTTATTGAAATATTTGAATTTATCTTATATGAAACCAGTCAGGAATATCAATTCTACTGATATATATTGATTTAGTATAATAGACATTTTCCCATTAACTATTTTTTGCTACTTCTTTCGATTTCTTTTTGCATCATTCTCACATTATTTGTTAAATGATACCATCCGTTTTTGAATCCTGCATAATCCGGTCCAGACATAGCAGTTGCATATCTTATCGAATTTGCATACATAAGCCATTGATTAACCCAATAAGTTTCTATCGGTTCATCGAATGGATTTTTTGGATCAATCAACTTTTTCTTATATGCATCCATAAGCATATCTGTTGCAGTTCTAACAAGCCTATCTGTATGAGCATTTGTGGAATCCATTTTTGCAAAGAATTTTGTTGCCCATTGTGTTGAATGACAATTTTTGCAAATGGAGGACATTTTTTCTTTTCTATTTTGCACTTCAACATCATCAATCAAGTACTCTTTGGCAGGAATTTGTGAAAATGTAACAGGCAACGGTTGATTATCTTGATTTTTGATTTCAAATGTTTTAGGTGATTTGGGTTGATTATGTGAATATGGCAAACCAAAAATCCTAACCCATAGTCTTGCACCAAAATCGTGGGTTCTATTTGCAACTAATTCTCCCGCTGAATTAATTATTCTGCTATTATGACAAACTGCACAAGTAGGAACTGTGAAATCCTCCCCAATTATAAGTGAAGCATTTTTCAATTTGAAATCTGATTTATGAGAATCAAAGATATTGCCATGTTTGCTGGATTTGTAAACATTATACGCAGGAACATCCGGCTCTAAATGGCACTGTCCGCAAGTGTAAGGTTGCCTTGCAGTTTCTATAGAGAAATTATGACGTGGATGACAAGATGTACAAGAACCTTTGCTTCCATCAGGATTAATTCTGCCTACACCTTGATTGGGCCAATTTGACAAATCAGGTACTTCCAACTCACCCATTGAAGAATTAATTGTTTTTAAACCTTTAACTTCGATTTCTGTACCATGACACGCATAGCAACTTTCATTTTTGCTATTCTCAAAAGTATTGTGAATTTTGGTACCGCCTTTATCTGGTCGAATATCTCCTGTATATGTATCTACCATTAAAGAATATAATGGATTTTCCCTTAATATATCTAATGCGTAAGATTTTTTGCTATGAGAATATTCTTCAACTTCCGTTTGATGGCAACTTTTGCAATCATTTGGAGAAACTACAACATTAATTTTAAAGCCAAAATGCTCGAAATTATCTTTATGTGCATCCGGATTCAAAGAATGGCACTCGTAGCATCCAACAACACTATTTTTTAAATGACTTGGAATTTCCTTTGATGAAACTTTTTTTTCATTTTCATTTTTCTGAAGTGCAGCCATCGGGATAATCTTCGAATGTTGGCTTTTGAGCCAATCTTTTACAATTCCCGGTGTAACATTTTCATGACAATCAATACATTCCTGAGTTTCCGAACTAACTTTTTGAATATCACTTTGGTTCAAACCCATAAAGAGCAACATTGCAATCCCTATAAAACCGAAGATAGAAAAATACTTATACATAACACACCTCTAAGAAAATTTTGTTCAATTTATAAAAATCAAATAACAATTTTTGATACAAGCCACTATTTTAATAATAGTATTGCAAACATACAAAATTATTTTATCACTACCACAATATTTTGTGAATATTTTCCTATAAAAATAAAATAAATAACGAAATGCAAAATTTGTAAATAAATAAGAATGGTCAGACGCAATCGCCTGACCATTTATTCGAAATATCTTTCATTTAAACTCTAATCCATTTTAATTATTTTTATCTCTTTGGTATTTGCTCCATCGATTACTCTAAGAATATAAGTACCATTTATCAGTTCAGTAGAGTTAATTAGAATTTCATTGCCAGTGTATTCTTTGCTAATAATAATTCTTCCATGCAAATCAAGTATTTGGATTGAGCCGCTACCCAACTCATTTCCTTTTACTGTAATAATATTTTTGAATGGATTAGGGAAAACTAATAAATCATCCTTTTTCAAAATTATTTCTTCATCAACACTGACAACAACAGACTTAGAAAATGGACAACTGATTATTTCATCATAAGTAACTGAGACAATTTCAATAACTCGATTTGTATCAAAATTATTCAAATATACTCTTGCTGAATTTTGATATTTGAAGAATGTTTTGATTGTTTCTTTTGTATCTGCAAATCTGACTGAATAGAAATTAATATCATCATTGTTTACAAAATCAAAACTAATGTCGAGGAATTTATGGGCGCGACTATATTCAAGTTTTAAATTCTTTGGAGCTTCCACATTCATTGATGAACTAATTTTTTCCGGAGCATAATTAGAAATTATTGCATCTTTATCATTAGTTACTCCATAAACATAAAATTCACATAAACCATCCGTTTTGCTTTTTGCAAAGTTGAAAGTTTTTGTGCCGATTTTTGTTTTTCCAATATTGTAACCATTTAATCCATCTTTATCGGAATCAATAAATAATTCAATTTCAGTATCTTGAGGAATATCTAAATTATCCCAACTGATAGTAATATTATTACCATTATCTTTTGCATTGATGTTTAATTTTTTGGGGATATACTTGTTATAAACTTCAATAAGTTGATCATCTTCATAAGTGATTTCCCAGTTTCCATTTATTGGATTATACAAAGTCCAATAAGCTTCATTAGTTTCATTATCTATATCAAATTCGATATTATTTGGCAAATTCGATATAGAAATTTGTTTACCATTAGGATCAGTTAACGAAGTATTATTTGCATTTCCACCTTTTACATAAATAATTGCTAATTCAGAATTTTTATTTATTTCAAAATTATGCGATTTACTTTGCTTAACATCCTCATATTTCTTGATTGAGCCGGCAATGTTAATTTTATCAAATTTTACAATCAAAAAATTATCTGTACCATATTGTGATAAATTAATTACGAACTGAATATCGCCTGTTTTTTCGGAAAATTTAACAGAGCCGTTAACATATTTTGCTGATTCTTTATATAATAAAAATGCTTTTCCATCAGCAGAATATGGCAAACCAAATTTCTTGTTCATCCATTTATATACAGGATTCCAATTTGTAGCAATTTTTGGAACAGTAAATTTTCCTTTCAGATTACCTGTCAGAATATCAATATCAGATTTATAAGCAATATTTACACTTGCAACAAGAATATGCTTTTCATTTTCATCATCTTTCTTTTCTTTATAAGGTCCAACTTTTAGCTCTCCATCAAGCCCTATCATTAACCAATCATTTCTTGTTTTTCCCATCAAAGAGCCGATTGCAAGCCATTTCTCATCTTCATTTTCGTCTTTAAACTTAAAAATATTTGCTTCCTCTACACCAAAGTTAACAAAAGGTGCATCATATCCGATAACTGCCTTGAACATAAGCAAATCTTTATTTAGAGTGTGTCCGATTATTCCACCTAATTTAAAGTTATAATCAGACCAATATTTTGCTTCAGCAATATTCCAAACTGCACCCAAACCACCGTATAGCCCTAATGAAGTTGTTCCAAGAGGGATAGATTTTTCGAATTCAGCGGACAAAGCAACGCTATCCAAATTACTGTTTTTGAATCCCAAACCGCCACCAATCTCCACAAAAGGAGTTTTAAGTTGAACTCCAAAGGTAACAGTGTTTTTTTCGTTGTCAGCTTTTGCAGAAAATTCTTTCACACACCACTTTGGCATTAGCCCAAAGTTTTCAAGTTTCACTCCGCCAAGTTCCCAACCTTTTTCTTTAGAAATTTCCATGTCGCTTAATTCCAAACTCGTAGTTTCATCATCATCATTTCCTTGATCAGAGCATCCTTTAGTGATATTATCCCATTCCACAACAGCCGTTAGTTTTATGCCACTTGGTTTTTTGCCACCAACAAATTCCAATTCTTTGATTTTGAATTTTAGCCCACCTACATCGGGAATATTTTTTGCTAAACCATTTAGAAAGTTTGTGATTTTTCCATCTTTTCCTAATAATTCTAATTCGTATTTGCCTGAAGCCAATTGAATTTCGCCAATACCGCCGCTTATCAAAGGTAGTTCTTTTAGATATAATCTTCCATCAATTTTTACAATCAACTTCTTTGGGTCGATTACAATTTTGCCATCAATTTGAACAAATTCATTAAGTTCTGCATCGCCTTCAGCGGATAAAATTCCATCTTTATCTTCTGCGAATCCTGCTGTTGGAAGGCAAATCTTAAAATATTCATTTTCCCAGCATTTGTTTACTTCTTTTGTACTATCAGTTGGAGCAGAGAATAATTTGTATCGAGGCAATTTGCTGTTTGTGATGCTAATTCTAAATAATTTGTTCAGCGATTTTGGAACAACTAATGTGTCGGGGCTATTTTTAATATCATACCAACTGTTATTAGTATTCTCCTGCCAAGTAAAAATATTGTAGTCTCCCAAAATTTTATCTTTTTGATAAAAATAAGCTATACTGTCTTTAAATTCATTTGTATTAATTAATGGAATATCAGGAGTTTGCTCATCATAAAATAATTTACCATTTTGCAGGTTAGGCAAATCAATCAATTGTTCAAGATAAATCGGCATCAGTTTATTTCTGGTCAATTCCATCCGTTTTATTTTTGGAGAATGGAATTGAAAATCAACGAGAGAGCTTATACCTTGATTTGGCATAGTCAACCATTCAAGATTCGGAAGCCCGGAATTATCAAAAAAGCCATTGATAATTTTCTCTTTTTTTAATGAAGAAGATACCGAAAAATGTTTCAGCAATGGCAAATCAAGTTTTAAATCGGTTTCATTAACATTCACACAATTACTAATAGTTAATGTATCTAATTTTGGAGCCGTAATATTTGTTAAACCACCAGTAAAATAACATTCTTGAAAACTAAGTTTTGTCAATTCAGAGAACTCAACTCTGGGGAACTTATCTTTTTTAAGCATTTTTACAAATTTGAGTTCTCTTACAAAATAATCCTCGTATATAGTGTCATTTCTTTCCAAAGATTTCTTTCTTTCAAGATAAATTGAAAAGAAGTTATCATATAGAAGTAGAAATTTACCTTCGCCTGTAGTATTAGTTGCTAAAATGTGAGATAGCGGGAATTTTCGAGTACCACCTTGGGGCCAGTTTTCGTCACCAAGTTCATCAAATATTTTGTTTAATGTTTGATAATCCTTGTTTAACCAAACCGTAACTTTACTTGTTAAAAATGAAGTATTTAGCATGAAAATACAAAATACAACAAGAATAATTTGTAGATTTTTTTTCATAACACACCTTTTTTAAAATGCTTTTATATTGGAAATGCAAAATTAACAAAGAAGTTTTCAATAAAACAATATAAATTTTCTTTTTTATAAATTTTCTTTTTGGTAAGATATTTGATTGTATTAATATTTATTGTATTTTTGGAGTTTGGGATTTACTGTATTTATTAATTATGAATCATAAAGAATCAAGAATTTACGGCAATAAAGCGGACTTGGATTATGCCAAAATTAAATCTTTTTTTGAGAAAAGAAAAGAGAAAATTGGCTATTTACAGCCATTGAATCTTACTATGTATCAAGATAAAAATCCCGAACTTGCAATTCAACGAGATATTTTTGAAAAAAATAGATTTTTTGAATTGATTAATTTTCAAAATAAGAAATTAAAAATTCTGGATATTGGATGTGGTGTTGGGCGTTGGGGCTTTCATCTTTCTGAATTTGCTGAAATATATCTTGGATTTGATTATTCAACTACATTCATAGATATTGCTAAGCAAAAAGCAGAAGAAGAGAATTTAACTAATTTGAAATTTCAAATTCTATCTGCTACTTCGTTCCAAATTGATGAATTGTTTGAAAAACCACCTTTTGATTTGGCAATTATTGCAGGTGTTATGGCTTATTTGAATGATGTTGATTGCATTGAATTACTCAAAAAAGTAGAAATTCTATTATCAAATAATGGTATTTTCTATTTACGTGAGCCGATTGGCATTGAAAGGCGGCTTACTCTTTCTGATTTTTATTCTGATGAAATGGAAACTGAATATAGTGCTGTTTATAGAACAATTGATGAATATCTCGTACTTATTGATGAGAGCAAAATATTGCAAAATATGAAATTAACAAAAAATGAAGCACTTTTTCCTTCTGAACTTAATAATAGAAAGGAAACCGCTCAGCATATTTTTGTTTTTGAAAAGGTGAGCAAATGAAAACTGCAATTTGCTTTGATTTAGATGGAACGATAACCAAGCAGGAAATTTTGCCGTTAATTGCAAGAGAAATTGATTTGCATGATGAAATTTCTGTTCTCACTGATGCAACTATTCGTGGGCTAATTCCATTTCAGAAATCATTCAGATTAAGATGCCGTTTGCTTGATGCAGTGCCGGTTTCAAGAGTTAGGCAAATTGTGGAAAATACAGTTTTGAATACAGATATTGTTGAATTTATCAACGAAAATCCTGAAAATTGTTTCGTCGTTTCGGGCAATCTTGATATTTGGATAGAGCCACTTTTAGAAAAAATCAAGTGTCGTCATTATGTTTCGAATGCCATTATGGAAAATGATAAACTAATTTCGATAAGCAAAGTTTTGGATAAATCTACTGCAATTGAGGAACTTAGAGATAAATTTGAGCGAATAATAGTGGTCGGCGAAGGTATGAATGATGTTCCGATGTTTGAATTGGCGGATATTGGCATTGCTTATGGTGGAGTCCATTTCCCAAATTCTACAGTAATTCAATTGTCGCGTTATGTTGTATTTGATGGAGTTGCGTTATGCAAACTGTTAAAAACGTTATTATAGGAGCGGCTGGAATTGGTTCGCGATTGGGTATGAATATGCCCAAATGCCTTATTTATGTTGCCGGAAGACGCATAATTGAATACCAATTGGAATTGCTGAAAAATATTGAGAATATTAGAATTGTTGTGGGCTATAAAGAGGAAGAAGTTATCGAGGTGGTTTCGAAGTTGCGTAGCGATGTTGTTTTTGTAAGAAATCCACAATATGCCTTTACATCTACAATGCAAAGTATATGCCTTGCGGTGAATGGACTAAATGAGCCCTTTGTGATGATCGATGGCGATACAATCATCGATCAGGAAAGCTTCAATTCCTTTTTGGGTAAATGTAATAATACTCCAATTATCGGCATTACAAAATCAACTACCGAAGATGCAGTATTTGTTTCAACAGAGAATAATGAACATGGCGATTTGATTGTTACTGAATTTCAAAGACAAGAACCAAAAGAATACGAATGGACCGGAATTTGCTATATAAATCAAGAACACTTAATCGACAAAAACATGTTTGTTTTCAAGTCGCTTGAAAGATTTTTGCCAATTAGAGCAGAAATAATTGATTGCTTGGAAATCGATACTCAACAAGATTTATCTAATGCAAACAGAAGAATAAATTCTTCGCTAATGTTTAATTTTAAAAAAGCATAGAAAATGAAAATTGATTTTTACATTTATAATACTCATGAAATAATTGTTTGGGAAAATACTATCAGAAGTTTGCTTGCTTCTGGTGTTTCAGCAAGTTATATTATGGAAGCACCTGAATTTAATAAAGCACTTGGAACTATTTCCGATAAAAGCAAAAATTGGCTCGATGATAAAGAGTCCGAGTTGCAGAAATTGATGACAGATGATATATTTGCTACTTCAGATATTTTAATCAAAAATTTGGAATTGCCTGTTTTATATGAATCAAGGCATTCTGCTGATGCTGTGGTTACCACACAAGGTATCGGCTGGTTTGATAAATATGAAAATCTAAAATTCAGAACCATGTATGGCGTTGGTGCAACGAAGAATTCCTACGGACATGGCGTTGTAAATATTGGACTTGATGCAATTTTTGTACATGGAAAATTCTCACAAGATGAAATGTCTAAAATTATGGGAACTCACAAAATACATATTGGCGGTTTCCCAAAATGGAGCAAATTTTTCAAAAATCAGATTGACAAAAATGAAGTAAAAACAAAATTTGGAATTCATAACAACAAACCAATAATTACTTATATTCCAACCTGGGCTCAAAATAGCTCTATAGATAAATATGCTGAAGAAATTTTAGAGTTATCAAGCCAATTCAATCTATTAATCAAACCACACCATAACAATTATCATTTTGAAAGCGAGAGAATTCAAAATTTACTCAATAATCCAAATATTTTTGTTAGCGACGAAATTAATTTGATGTATTATTATACAATTGCAGATGCAATTATCACTGATGTCCGTAGTGGTGGTTTTACTGAAGCATTGCTTGTTGATTGCCCAATTATTGGCTTATCGCCAAATGAAAATGCTGAAGATGACCATTTAATAAAAAATATTGATAATATTGCAAAAATCATCAGAACTACCGGAAGTAATTTTACAGAAATAATCGAAAAAGAATTAGAAAGAAAAAAACAAAATTCATTAAAAAATGATTTGAGAAATTACTTTTTTGAAAATCTGAATGGAAATGACGATTTTGTTACTGCAAACAAAATGATTGAAATAATCGACAGTAAAAAAACATTTGCTGTTTCCGCACATGTTGCAGATATTGCTCTTCCGAAAATTTCTATTTTAATTCCAACTTATAATAGAAGGGAAATTCTTGAATTAACTTTGAATTCACTTGAAGCTCAGACTATCAATAAAAGTTGGTATGAGGTTATAGTAATTGATGATGGCTCAACAGATGATACGATTCAATTTTTGGAAAATTATAAATGCGAAATGAATTTTCGATTTATAACGCAAGAAAATTCGGGTCCGGCAACTGCACGAAACAAGGGAATAAATTTAAGCAAGGGCAAATATGTACTTTTCTTGAATGATGACGCAGTTTGTGAGCCACATTTGTTGGCAGTTCATTTGCATTTTCATAAACAATTTGAGAAAATAAATGTAAAATCGGCTGTACTTGGCAGATTTGATTATTTGAATGACGATATTGACAAATTGTTTATGAATTTACTGCATAAAAGCACTTTGATTTTTGCTTATTCCGAAATGCAATCAAACAATTTATATCCTTGGAATTACTTCTGGACTTGCAATCTCAGCATTTTGAGAGATGCGGTAATCGATGCAGGAATGTTTGATGAGAATTTCCGTGAACCAATGATGGAAGATGTGGAGCTGGGACTTCGCCTAAGTTTGCATGGGTATAATGTATTTTTTACTGAACAAGCAATCACAACTCATCATCATACAATTACGATTGATTCGTTTATAAGACGCCAAGAAATGCTGGGAAGAAATACTGTAAAATTACTGAATAAGCATTTACTTGAGCATTTTGGGGAATTGCAAATTTTTGGAATTGACAAACTCAATGATGAAATTATTAATGAATTAAAAAGCAAAACAGAAAATAACTATAATTATGCAAATGAACTTTACGACAAAATCAAAATATTCGAGAATATCAGATATTCGGAACATAAATTTATTAAATTAAACGGAGAAAAGCGTTCCTTTGAAGAAGTGCAAGATATTGTTTATAAATTAACAAACGAAATTAATCACTTTTATTATTATAAAGGAATTATCTCCGCCTATAATGCTTTGGAAAAAAATATGGAAACTACAACACAAAAAGTGGAAGAGAAAAACATAATTTTCTCGGTTATTGTGCCCACATATAACAGATCTGAAATTCTTTGGAAATGCTTAAATTCATTTTGCGACCAAAATTTCAATTTTGATTCTTTTGAAATAATTGTCGTAAATGATGGCTCAACCGATGATACAGAGCGAATTGTAAAGGAATTTTCTGCTCCGTTTAGTTTGAAATATATTTCTCAGAAAAACTCCGGACCCGCAACAGCTCGCAATAATGCTATTAATGTTGCAAATGGAGAATTTTTGCTGTTTATAAATGATGATACAATTGCCCATCAGAATTTACTCGCAGAGCATTATAAAATTCATTCGAAATCAGATGAATTTCCTGAAGCAAATCGCAATTTTGCCGTACTTGGCACATTTGATTATGTTCCAGAAGTTAAGAATAAACCTTTTGTGAATTTCCTAGAAAAAACGGCTTGGATTTTCGCCTATCCGATTATGAAAAGCGGGCATCTTTATCCTTATAGATTTTTCTGGACTTGCAATATTAGTATCAAAAAATCTGCTGTAATTGAAGTTGGCTTGTTTGATAGAAGTTTCACTGAGGCGATGGGCGAAGATACAGATTTGGGCTATAGATTAGAAAAAGCCGGCTATATGGTTTATTATCATCAAAATGCAATCAGTTGGCACGATCATGCTATGAATGTCCAGAATTTCACCAAGCGT
Organism: bacterium; assembly: GCA_024710535.1. Classification (GTDB taxonomy): domain Bacteria; phylum Bacteroidota; class Ignavibacteria; order Kapaibacteriales; family UBA2268; genus JANJUO01. Next base: position 2,644 of record JANJUO010000189.1, on the reverse strand, counting down.
CAGCAAATGAGCGGCAGAAATATGGTGAAACTTTTTAATAAGCACCAAGACTTATTGCCACGCGAACAAAATTTATTTGGCTTTAATAAACTTGATGAAAATATTATAAATGAATTTAAAGACTTTGTCAATAAAAATCAAAAAGATTGCGAAAGGGCGATTTCATTAATTGAAGAAATTGATAAAATTAATATTTTTAATCCAAATTTTATTCCAATTCAAGATAATTACATCGTCAATGTGAATGATATTGTTAAATTAATCGACAAGCATATAAAAATTATTCATGAATATTATTTCAAACTCGGAATAATTGAAGGATACGAACAGGTATCGAAAGTTGCTGAAATAAAGCCAATTCAAGCAAAAAATAATTCCAAACTTGTTGATTCGGTTTTGAAAGCATATAATTCTGTTGCAAAAAATCAACCCAAAAGTGATGATATTCCTGCAAAAATTGCCGAAAAATTATCCGAATCTGTATTAAGTAAATTCGATAAGCAAATTGCATTAAAAGAGGAAATTAGCGAAAAAGTTGAGATTGTTGAAATTATCGACAATGAATTTGAGAGAATTGATGATGATGATTTTGATTATTTGTCAATTTTGATGGATAAACCTGTTGATTATTCCGAATTCGACGAGAATGAAGAGAATAAGATAGAAGAGAAAGTTGAAGAATTGGTTGAAGTAGCTCCCGAAATTATTCAGGAAATTAAATTACCAAAAAGAGTTCTGATAACTATGTTTGGCTGGAATGAATCCGGTGGCGGAACAATGTTTCCAAAGCAGGTTGCAATGAAATATGCCGATCTTGGAATTGAAACTACAGTATTTTTTGCAGGTATGAGCCATCCCAAAACTGCTACTCCTTACTATTTAGAAAAACAGGTAGAAGGAAATCTCACTTTATATGGTTTATACAACAAAACCGGACACTTTCTTTTGGGCGATCACCCCGAAATAGAAATTGCTGATGAAAGAGTGATGCATTATTTCAATCAGATATTGGACGAAGTTAAGCCGGAAATTGTACATTTTCATAATTTCTTGGGATTGTCTTTCAAAATTGCTGAAGAGGTACATAAACGTGGCATAAAATCATTCTTTACTCCGCATAATTATCATTTTATCGATCCGAATTTATATATGATAAAGAGCAATCTAAAAGTATGGGATAATGCCAATTTCTTTGAGCATAGTGAATTGCTGAAATCAAATCCAAGCAAAATCAAGCATTACGAGCATCGTGTTGTTGCCGCCAAACATACAATCAGCGATTTAATTGATTATACTCTTGCAATTTCTACTCGTGAAAAAGAAATATTGGTGGACTTTGGTGCAAATTCAGAAAAGATATTTGTTGTTCATCAGGCGCCTTTATTGTCTGAATTAGAAATAAAGAAAAATAATTTCTCAAATACAAAACAGCCAGTAAAATTTGGATTTATTGGCTCGGTAATTCCACACAAAGGTGTTCATAAACTTGTGATTGCCGCACAAATTTTAGAAAAGGGCAGTGCTGAAATTCATATTTATGGCTTGGGAAATGAACTTTATAAAAAAGAATTAATGAAAATTGATACAAAAGGTTTATGCGTTTGGCATGGCGAATATGAATATAGCGAACTTCCGCAAATTCTTGATGAATTGGATTGCGTTGTTGTTCCGAGTATTTGGGAAGAAGCCGCAGGCCTTGTTGTTTTGGAAGCAATCGGCTATGGAGTTCCTGTAATTGGGGCAAGAATTGGCGGAATTCCTGATTTTATTATTGAAAATGTAAATGGTAGAACCTATCCGGCAAATAGCGAAAGAAATCTTGCCGCTCTGCTCAAAGAATTAGTTGATTTTCCTGAAATTTTGGATAAATATAAATCAAATTGCAAAAAGGCATTCAAATTCAGCGATTACATAAATCATATTTTGAATTTGTATAATAAGGCGATTGGTAATGAGATTATTGATAAATCAAATGCAGAGTTTATTTATCAAATTAGAGTTTAAGTGTGTAAAAATGTCGGTTGTAACAACCGACAGAACATTGCTTTTTCCAACAGTTCCGTCAGTTGTTACAACTGACGTTAAATAAAATGTCGGTTGTAACAACCGACAGAACAAAAAAACGTCATTTCGAAGCCGTAGGCGAGAAATCCAGAAAAAATGTTCCGTGGTTGTTACAACTGACGAGCACCAGGGTGTCGGTTGTAACAACCGACAGAACAAAATTCACCAAAAAAAAGGGAATAATCAAAATTAATTATTCCCTTTTTGGTTTTAATTCAAACTACGGCATTGGCGGCATATTATAAGAAACCCATTCTTCCTTTGCAGGTCCATAAACTCCGGCAACTTTCAGCCCTGCCTGACGCATCAAAACTGTCATCTGACCTCTATGATGTATTTCATGAATTATCAAAATATAAAGAGTATATCCACGAGTCCATTTTTCGCCATAAATATCGATAACTTCATTTAATTTCTCATCGTTCCATTCCACAGCAATTTTTTCTAAAAGCTCTGCAGATAATTTTTTATAAGTATCAGCAATTTCATTTGCTGAACTTGGTGCCATTGATTTCTGATCCGGTGCATTCAAGGTTAGTCCAGCGTTGCCCATCATTTCTCCAAGAGTAATAACTATATG
>JANJUO010000262.1 GCA_024710535.1 bacterium | reverse complement strand
AATCAAAATCGACATAAATCTTTCCATCGAGCCAAATGGTGCTCTATGAATTATCACAGGTCTATGCTTTTGATTATCGCTTCCCATAAATTCCAAGCCAAAGCGTTCTGGCATCACATAGTCAACCTGCACAGTACCTAATTGCCATTTTCTACCAATTGCATCTTTAACAATAAAGTCGATTTTGGGACCGTAGAAAGATGCTTCGCCAAGTCCGATAAAGTAATCAAGACCCATCATTTCAGCAACTTCATGAATTTCTTTCTGTGATTTTTCCCACATTTCAGGATCGCCTGCATATTTTTCACTGTTATCATCACGGAACGATAAGCGAGTGGTTACTTCCATGCCAAATGTATTGAAAACTAATTGCGTTAATTTTACGCAAGCGATTAATTCATCTTTCAATTGGTCGTAACGGCAATAAATATGCGCATCATCTTGAGTAAATCCACGCACACGCGATAAGCCGGATAATTCACCGCTCTGTTCGTAACGATAAACAGTTCCAAATTCTGCTAAGCGAATTGGCAAATCTCTATATGAACGCGGTTTTGAAGAATAAATCTGATGATGGTGCGGACAATTCATCGGCTTAAGCAAATATTCTTCCTCTTCAACTTTGATTGGAGCAAATTGAGAATCTGCATAATATGGATAATGTCCTGATGTACGATAAAGATTCAAATTGCCGATATGAGGAGTGATTACTTCAAGATAGCCGCCTTTGATCAACTCTTTTTTTATGAAATCTTCAAGAATTCTGCGAATAACTGTGCCTTTTGGAAGCCAAACAGGCAATCCACCGCCAATTGTTGGAGTAATCATGTATAATTCCAACTCTTTTCCAAGTTTTTTATGGTCGCGCTTTTCGGCTTCTTCACGCATTTTTTCAAATTCTTCAAGCAATTTTTGTTTTGGAAATGAAATGCCATAAATACGAGTCATCATTTTATTATCGGATTTGCCTCTCCAATAAGCACCAGCAACAGATAATAATTTGATTGCTTTGATTGCTCCGGTGCTTTGAATATGACCACCACGGCAAAGATCAGTAAAATTACCATGCTTACAGAAAGTGATTTCCTGCCCTTTCAATCCATCCAAAAGTTCAATTTTATATTCATTATTTACACTTTTATAATATTCAACAGCTTCTTCCCATTGAGAAGCGTACATATTATATGAAGAATTTTTCTTGGCAAGTTCGATCATTTTTTGTTCGATTTTTGGCAATTCTTCGTTTGTAACTCTAACGCCTTCGGGCAAGTCAACATCATAGTAAAATCCCTGTTCGATTGCCGGACCGATACCGAATTTTGTGCCAGGATAAAGCTCTTGAAGTGCTTCTGCAAGCAAGTGAGCAGACGAATGCCAATACATTTCTTTACCTTCGGCATCATCAAAAGTTAGTATTTTCAATTCACAATCGCTATTTATCGGACTATGCAATTCGTAAAGTTTATCGTTGAATTTCACGCCAACGGCATTTCTGGCAAGACCTTCGGAAATGGATTTGGCAATTTCGAAACCGGTAGATCCATCGTTGAATTCTCTAACCGATTTATCCGGGAATGTTATATTCATTTTTCTTCCAAAATTTATAGTTAATTATAAAATACAAAATTAATAAAAAAAAAGAACATTTATTTTATCAATCACTAATAAAATTAGTAAATTACTCAAAAATAAATGCTCATCTCAAAGGATTAGATAAATCAGTTGCTGTATAAGTAATTTTGAATGTTGTGCTATCCGGAGTTTCAAATCCGACTTTATTCAAAATAATAGTTTCCTCTGCAAATTGATTTGGAAAAATATCTCCATAAGCATATTCTTTACGCTCAATTTCTTTCCCACTTTTCCATGCAGTTAAAATAAGAATCACGAAGTATGCAGGTTTTTCTCCTTCATTTTTTAATTCTACTTTCCAAAAATATTTATCACTTCCATCTCTTCCATCAGATTTTTTGGAAATCACCACTCGCGGATCGGATAAAACAGTGCATGAAATTGCAAGTAGAATCAGGATTGCCAAACTAAGAATTTTTTTCATAATAGCATTAAGTTTTTCAAAAGAAATTTGACGCAATGAAATTTGCTATATTTTAAAATTTGATCTTAAAAAAATAAAATATCTAACAAGATTATCCTTCTTAGGTGTGGCTAAAAGTTTTAATTAATTATAAAATTATGATAAAAAAGATAATGATAATATTCTTAAGTTTGATTTTGCTGGTTGCAATTGCGGGAATAATTTTTATAAATCAGAAGAAATTCGGTAAATTAGCATCCGGTAAACGTTTGGAACGTATCAAAAATTCTCCGAATTATAAAAATGATGCATTTCATAACCGAACTTTTACTCCAACTTTTGCTGATGGTACTTCATATTGGGATGTGATGAAAATGTTCTTTTTTGGAAGATTTGAACGAACTACTCCAATTGACAAAATCCCCTCGATAAAAACAAATTTGAAAAATATTTCAATTGATGAAGATATAATTGTATGGTTTGGCCATTCATCATATTTCATGCAAATTGAAGGAAAGAAATATCTGATTGATCCGGTTTTTAGTGGTGCGGCTTCGCCTTTGCCATTCAGTATAAAAGCATTTGAAGGAAGTAATGTTTACTCTGCGGATGAAATGCCAGAGATTGATTATTTAATAATTACGCATGACCATTGGGATCATCTTGATTACGAAACAATTATGAAATTAAAACCAAAAATAAAAAAAGTGCTTTGTACATTGGGTGTTGGTGAGCATTTTGAGTATTGGGGTTTCGATATCAATAAAATCACAGAGGAAGATTGGGAGACGGAAGTAAAACTCGATTTTGGACTTAAAATTAACTATACTACAGCAAGACATTTTGGCGGAAGATTACATAGAAACAAAACTTTGTGGACTTCTTACGTTCTACAAACTCCAAAATACAAAATTTTCATTGGTGGAGATGGTGGATATGATAAGCATTTCAAAGAAATTGGCGATAAATTTGGTCCGTTTGATATTGCAATGCTTGAGCTTGGTCAATATAATAAATTTTGGCGAAATATTCATTTAATGCCTGATCAGATATTAACTGCCGCAAAAGAATTAAACACAAAGCGGCTTTTCCCGGTTCATAATTCCAAATTCAAACTTGCGATGCACCCTTGGGATGAGCCATTAAATAGCATTATTGAAAATAACAAATCAATAAATATGAACCTTGTTACTCCAAAAATTGGAGAAAAAGTCAATCTTCAAGATAGCAATCAAAAATTTAAATATTGGTGGAAAAATCTCAAATAATCTCTGGTTTGGGGCTTGTTTCCTCTTGTGCTTTTTCTTCTTTTTTGGGATTGAAATTAGTGTTGATGAATTGCATTCCCTTTGCCACACCATTTTCAAGCAAATATAGTAATCCCTCAATTGAATTTTTTTTCATTTGCTCAAGGGCTTCGTATTCGCTATTTGGAAAATCTGCAAGTACATAATCCACCAACTCGCCAGGACCAAACTTTCTATCGATTCCACAACGCAATCGTCCAAATTCCTGAGTTCCAAGCATTTCAATTATGGAAGTTAATCCATTATGTCCCCCATCGGAACCACTTGTACGAAAATGGATTTTTCCTGTGGGGAAATTGTATTCATCAACAATTACAATTACATTTTTTGGGTGAATTTTGAATTTTGTGCAAAGACTCAAAACAGCTTCTCCCGACAAATTCATATATGTTCTGGGCAAACATAAATGAATATTTTTATTGAATTTATCCAAAAATGAATAGAAATATTTTCTTTCTTTTTGCCATTTGCCATTGAATTTTTCTGCAAATTGTTCAGCAATCATCCAGCCGATGTTGTGCCTATTGAATTTATACTTTTCACCCGGATTTCCCAGCCCAACAATCAAGTAATTTTCATAATTTTCCATTAAATATCCAAATCCAAATATGCGGCAATTCCACCTTTTAGCGAATAAATATTTGCATATCCGAGCTTTTTCAAATAAGAAAATGCTCTGCTACTTCTGATTCCGTGGGCGCAATATAGAATTATTAGATCATTTTTATCAATGTTTGAAAATTGTTCATTAAATAAATTAGGAAAATCCATTAAGGGCATATTTATTGCATTTTCGATATTATATTCTTCAAATTCATAAGGTTCGCAAACATCAATGATAATCATTTTCTCATTATTTGCAATTTTTTTTCTCAACTCATCTGAGTCAATTGTTTTTACACCAAAACCAAACATTTTTATCAATTCATAATTTTAAAATCATTAAAACGATATAATTACATAATTATTAAGAATTTTTTAAACTTAAAATAATTAAATCAAATTTATTATCATAATCATTTCAAATTAAAATCTACAATCAAAAAATCATTTATATTGATTTTAATAAGATAGAATTAAATTAAATATTATTTTGATTTTAAAAAAGTATTCTGTAAGTTTGGGTGAAATGATTTGATATTTTGAAAATTATTCTGTAATGTTTTAAATTGAAAAATTTGCTCCAAATATTTTTATGAATTTGTTTTTCAAAAAATAATTTTAATACTGTAAAGGTTGACAAATGAAATATTTAATGTGCTTAATTGTAGTGATTATTTTCTGTACCGTTGGTTTAAAATCGCAAGAATCCGGTTGGATTGTTAAGGATAATATCAAAACTCAAAAATTACAAGCAAAAAATATTATTGATGTTTGCATAAATGCAAATGAAAATCTTCTTTATACTTTGCATTATTATTATAAAAACAACATAAATAATAGCTCAATTTATCGATGGAAATATGATACAGGAGAATTTATAGATTCGATTAGTTTTCAGAAATTAATACCAATTCAATTTTCATCAGATGGACTATCTGCAACTTTTGTGGATGGAACTTTTTATTTAACAGAAGTTTTTGCAACAAACATCTCAATTTATAATTTAACAGAAAATAATTTCCACAAAAAATATTTATTCAAAACTCCTAATGATCTCAACTGTAGAAATATTGATAAATCATTAATGTATCATAATGATGTGATTTTTAGAAATTTAGATTACAATACAAAAAATGATTTACTTCATTTAGCAATTAATTTTGGAGCATATACATATAGTGGAGGTGGAGTAAGTGGTACTACTACAAGATATGAATTAGGTGGAAATGGTGTGTTTGAAATTATAAATGATACATTAAAACTATTAAAACAATATACTGATTATAAAAATTTTGACCATTTGATCATCAAAGATAGAGTTTATTTAACTTTATCAAAAACTTCTAATCAAAATTCTTCTACGGGTTCTGCTTATTATACTACAATAAACAATTATTATTATTTAAGTTACCTTGACTTAAATAACAATTACAAAGCTGCAGTAATGCAAAAATACTATGAATACAAAGAAAGTAAATTAGGAACCGGTAGTTCGAAATCTGAAATAGGTAAAAATATCCCATTGGGGGTTATCGGATTTAATAAAGAAATGAACAATGTTCTTGTAACTTATGAAAATAAGATCTTCTATATTAATTATGATGATAACTCTTTAATTGATTCATTTGCATTAGGTTCAATGTACAATTTAACAAAGTTTTGCAATAATGGAAAATATGTTGTAAGAATTCAAAACGATAGTTTATTATTGGCTAATATTACAACTAAATCAATCGAAGAAATTATAATATTACCTTTTACCCCGAATAAAATGAAATTGATTTCAAATGAATCTAAATTACTAATTTTAAGTACAGATGGATATTTTGCTGAAATTGAAATTCCAAAATGCTATAATATTATTGAAATTTCAATTGATAAAACTATAAATGAAAAAATTGAAATTAAAAATTTGAACAATGAGCAAATTGAAATTAAATTCAATTATGAATTCGTTGGCAATTCTTATGAAAAAATAGAAATATATGATCTATTAGGAAATTTAATTTTATCAAAAGTTACTGATAAATCTATTAATACTAATTTAATAGCAATTCAATCCTTACATCCGGGATTATATTTCGTAAAGGTGGGAAATATTATTGAAAAATTTGTGAAGTTTTAATAATAAAAACAAAATAATCAACCATTTTATATATTTAGTATTTAATGTTTAAAAAGTGATTCATCAACAAAAATATTTAATATTTTTATTTTTGTGAGCCGATTATTTGAGAAAATTCAAAAAATAATTCTATTTGAATACTTATTCTTTTTTCTTAAATTAAAACAAGTTAATTTAGTATTCTTATAATTACAAAATTTTCAAATTGATTTTTATTATTAGGAAAAAGAAAATGGAAAAATTCAAAAATTACATCAACGGTCAATGGGTTGAGCCAAAATCTGGCAAATATTTTCAAAATATTTCACCTGCTAACAACGAAGATATTATCGGTGAATTTCCTGAATCAGG
>JANJUO010000251.1 GCA_024710535.1 bacterium | reverse complement strand
GTATGGATTACAAACATTTATTCCCTAACGGTATTTTCTAGGAATTCCTAAAATTTTTATTATTTATGTGATTTTCAAAAAAGCAATTGGTATAAAAAGTATTATATTCCAATTCGGTTGATTAGTTGCAAAAATATTTTTTATTGCTGTAACTTTTTTTAATTTTATGTTTCTTATATTATGTATGATGTAACAAAATTTTATTCTTTGAGGCATTTATGAAAAAAACATCTGTATTGATCGCACTCATATTCGTGATGGCAACAATGTTTTCTTATGCAGAATTTGTGAAAATTAAAGGCATTGTCATAGATTCGATTGGCGAGCCGGTTGTTGGTGCAATTATCGGAGCAAAGGATTCCAAAGTATTTGCATATTCGGATAAAAAGGGAAGATTTGCTTTTTATATCAAAGTTGGCGATTCGCTTGTAGTTAGAAAATTTGGATTTGAGCCCAAAAATATTTTTATTAAAAAAAATGAATTAAACTTTGCCGTAAAACTTGATAAGTCAAGCAAACAAGACGAAAATCAATTTACCCAAAATAATCCATTATCTCCTGCTTTTGATGGTGAATATTCAATTGATATGGTGGCTTCCGAAGCAAGTATTGACTATGATGGAACATCAATGTCGAAAGGCGGAATGATGTCGCCCAAAAGTATGAGTTTTAGCAGAGTGTCATCTGAAGTGTCAAGTGAAGGTCATACAAGAGGTGGAATGGGATTTGCCGATGTAGATGATTCGGGAATTGCCCCACCGATTGAGCAAAATATTGATGCAAGTTCGGGCAGATTGACAGCAGGAGAGATTAACGATTTCTCAAAATGGAAATTATGGAATGACATGGCTTATGAAGTTTTAAAAGAGCATAGTAGCAGATGGAAAATTTATCCATTAAATAGATTTGTTCTTCAATTGCAAAATCAAAACGGAGTACCGGTGATTGGTGCAAGTGCAAAACTAATTAGCAATAATAAGATTGTTTGGGCAACTATTACAGACAATACCGGAAAAGCTGAACTTTGGTCGAATGCTTTTGATAATCAAAATTTTAATGAAAATTTCTCAATTGAATTTAATTACTCAGGAAAAAATTATACAATTTCGAAGGCAAAACAGTTTCATCAAGGCATAAATTATTATAAAATAGATGCTGATTGCTATATTCCAAATTCTGCAGATATTGTTTTTGTGGTTGACGCAACCGGCTCAATGCAAGATGAAATCGATTTTTTACGAGCAGATTTGCTTGATATTATCAATAGCGTAAAGGATACTTTGCCACAATTGGATTTGAATTTGGGATGTGTTTTTTATAAAGATACAACAGATGAATATGTCGCAAAATATTATGATTTAGTTAGCAGACCCGAATATATTATTGATTTCATAAAAGAACATCGTGCCGGTGGAGGTGGCGATTTTCCTGAAGCAGTGGATCGTGCCCTTGATGTTGCAGTAAATTATTTATCTTGGCGAGAAAAAACAATTACAAAAATTGTATTTTTGGTGCTTGATGCTCCTCCGCATGAAAGCCAGCAAAAAATTGCCGAACTCCAAAATTCAATTGCCAAAGCCGCAGAATTAGGTATAAGAATTGTTCCTGTTGCGTGCAGTGGCGTGGACAAAAGCACAGAGTACATTATGCGATCGATTGCATTGCTTACAAATGGAAGTTATACATTTCTCACTGACCATAGTGGAATCGGAAATGCGCATATCGAGCCAACAACCGATAAATATAAAGTTGAAAAGTTGAATGATATTCTGAAAAGAGTTATTTTGCAATATACAAATACTCCTTTATGCTCGGGTATGATTGTTGCAGGGAAAGCAGATACAGGTTTTGTTGATGTGGTTGAAATTAATCCAAATGTCGAAGATAGCGATTTGCAAAATTATAAATTTTACCCAAATCCAACCCAGAGATTTCTGACAATAGAATTAAAAGGACAGCCCGAAAATATATATATAGCCGATGTTTCTGGGAAAACAGTAATGCAAATTCAAGTGGACAGCAGAAAGAAAATTGAGGTTGATTTGGCTGAACTTCCATCAGGAACATATCTTGTTATGTATGAATATCAAACAGATAAATGGACAAGGGGAAAATTCATTTTGAATAAGTAATTTTTGGGATATTTTTTAATAATTATTGTCAAACAAAGATGTTTGACCTTCTATATTTATAAAGACTTAGTAGCACAAGCATCCCTGCTTGTAAGCGAAATTTCATCGTTGTGTCAGTTGTTACAACTGACGATTACATAACAATATTTATTTAAAAATCCGATGTTTTTTAAACATCGGATTTTTTTCTTCATTATTCGAAAAAATCGATTAAAACAAATTATCTCAATTCATTAAAACTATTTTCGATTTCTTCTGCAATTCGTTGGTTTACTTCTTCAAAAGTGCCAACTCCATTGATTTTGGTTGAACCATGGATTTCAGTATATTTCTTAATAACAGGAACAGTTCCCTCTTCGTGGTCCTGCAATCTACGGATAATTGTCGGCATACTCTGATCATAAGGCATTTTGTCAATTGTATGGCTACGATAATCCAATCGCTTAATTAGTTCCAAAACAGGCACTTCAAGTTCGATAACCTTAGTTATAGATGAAGTATTTCTCCTAAGCAAACCATCTAAAATATAAGATTGAACAAGGGTTCTCGGAAATCCTTTAAAGATAAATCCTTTTATACCTTCAATATTTCTGAATTTTTCTTCAATCAATTGCACAATAATATCGTCAGGGAAAAGTTGCCCAACTATACCTTGAGATAGCTTGCCGCTGTTGAATATATCCATAATTCGTTGACCAAGTTTTGTTCCTTTTGTTGCTTCGCTTGCAAGAATCTCGCCTGTTGAAATAAACTCAAGTCCGAATTGCTTAGCAAGTGCTTTCCCTTGAGAGCCTTTGCCACTGCCGGGATAACCAAACAAAATGATATTGAGCATACTCTTGCTCAATTCTTGCCTTACAATTTTAATAATATTGTTTTGTACTATATCAATATCTTCACGTCCATCAACTTCAAAATAAATGCCTTTTTCTTTGTAAAATTGAAGAACTGGAATTGTTTTTTCGTTATATTCTTTTAATCTATTTCTTATAACTTCTTCATTATCATCACTTCTACCTGAAGTTTTCCCTCTATTCAGCAATCTTGCCACTGCTGTTTCTTCCGGTAAATTTATACTAATCAGACAATTAAGCGATGAGTTGAATTTGTGAAGCAACCCTTCGAGAATATATGCCTGAACATAAGTTCTTGGAAAGCCGTCAAACAAAAATCCATTGTAGCCGGGATTGTCCGTAATAGATTTTTCGATAATTTGTACAATTATTTCATCGGATACCAAACCGCCTTTCGCAATAATACTTTTTGCCTGCTCGCCAATTGGAGTGCCATCTTTGATTTCTTTTCTTAATAAATCACCTGTAGAAATATAAAACAGATTATATTTCTTAACCAAATATTCCGATTGCGTACCTTTACCCGCACCCGGAGGACCAAATAATGCAATATTTAACAATGAATAACCTTTTTATTGATATACAATTTATTGAAAATTTACAAGTTATGAAAAAAATCAAAAATTGCAAATTTATTTTCAAAGAAGTTTTATCTTTACTTTAATTGTAATTAATTTGATTTAATAATGATTTTTTGGTTTTTAAGAATCAGGTAACAACTCAGCCGACTTTAAATTTCTTATTTCTTTGTTATTTGAAAGCAATAACGATTAAACTTCGTGATAACGAAAGCAATCAATTTGATGATCGTTTATCATTCCTGCGGCTTGCATAAAAGCATAACAGATTGTGGAGCCAACGAATTTAAAACCACGTTTGAGTAGGTCTTTGCTCATCGCATCAGAATGTATTGATTTTGCAGGGATTTCTGAAAATTCTTTCCAATTATTCACAATAGTTTTATTGTCTGTGAATTGCCAAATATATTTACTGAATGAACCAAATTCTTTTTGCACTTCCAAAAATTTGACAGCATTTGTTTTTGCGGCATTAATTTTTAATTTATTGCGAATAATTCCGGCATTATTCATCAATTCTTCAATTTTTTTCTCATCATAATTCGCAATTATTTCTGCATCAAAATTATCAAAAGCAATGCGGAAATTTTCTCTTTTTTTCAAAATTGTAAGCCAACTCAACCCGGCTTGAAATGCATCCAAAATCAAAAATTCGAATAATTTTCTATCGTCATAAAGAGGAACTCCCCATTCTGTATCATGGTAGTTCTGTTCAATTTCAGTTTTACGGCACCAATAACACCTAAATTTATTATCCATAATTTACTCAAATTGATGTAAATTTTTCATTAATTCATCTTGTAATTCAATCTTGATTCTTTCAGGGCTAATCGATTGAATTTCTTTAACATCGATTGATTTCTTTGACTTATAGTCAAATTGAATTTCTTTGCTTTTTTTATTAATTGTTGCTTTTAATTTGAATAGAGTATTCTTATCAAGTAGCCAATCTGCTTCGATTGAATTCCCCGAAATTTCGTACTTTATTTTCTTATTTTTGAAATAATTAGAAATTAATTTCATTACTTCTTTGTTCAAAGAATCTGCGTTTTCTTGCTCAGAGCCAACACTTCTGGACGCAAAATCGTAACTTATGCTACCAAAATCTACAACTTTTTCCTCAATTTTGGGCTCAACATTATTCACTGCGATTTCATTTTGAACTGTGGGAATTGACTGCTTTGCAATTTCTTTATTTTGCGGATTCTGAATTTGCTTATTACTCTGCTCATTGATATTTATAAGAAAAAATACAAGCGATAGAATAAGCAATGTGGCAATTGGAATTGCAAATTGAGGAGTAAATATCGAAAAATTTCGGATAAATTCAGCGAATTTATAACTGAATTTGGATTGTTTGCTTGACGCTAATTCTGCTTTCCTTATTTCTTCGGCACGAGCCAAAATTGTATTAAGCAAGATTTTGTCTCTGCTTTCTGATTGTTCGAATTTTGGCAAAGATTCAAAATGTTCTTTGAAAAATCCATCCAACTCATCTTGATTTGGGTCATTAATCATTAAAAAAATCCGTTATATAAATCAACTTCAATATAGTTTGGCAGCAGTT
>JANJUO010000235.1 GCA_024710535.1 bacterium | reverse complement strand
ATCGAGCAAAGCGAGTTATCCATAAATACTGTTTCGTTAGTTGTTACAACTGACGCCCAGAAAAGTGTCGGTTGTAACAACCGACAGAACCAATTTAGTGTTTTCTTTACTGGATTCCTCACTATGTTCGGAATGACAATACATTTATTTGCCATTTTCTTTTCAGTGAAAACATAGTTTTCAGGGTAACCTCGGAATGACAGTTTATTTAATTGGAATTCTTCTTAATCGGAAGGATGATTGGAATATTTTAAATTTTAAAATCTTTTGGATATTTTATATGAAATATTTAATTTTAATTTCTTTTTTTACATTGATTAATTTTATAATTGCTGAAACAAATGCAGACTCTATCAAATCTTACAGATTAGGCGAAATTAACATCAGTGGCTATCAAAGTCGGGGGAAAGTGGAATCTTCGAAATATGATTTGCAATATTTTCAAATTCAAAAAACTGATGCAAGTTCATTGAATCAATTGCAAATGCTTATCCCATCAGGAAGAATCAGAATTAATTCTCGTGGTGAATCAATGCTTTTTCTTCGTGGTGCCGGCGAGCGTCAGCTTGGATTATTTTTTGACGGAGTGCAAATGAACATTCCATGGGATAATCGATTTGATTTGACATTTGTTCCAACAGATGTTATTGGCAAATTAAATGTCAATAAAAATGCCGGCTCGATACTTTATGGTCCAAATGTTCTTGGCGGTGCTGTTAATATTTCTACAATCGAAAGAGCTACTCCGGGATTTGGTGGAAATATTAAATTGCAGGCAGACAACGCCGGTTCATTCAATACTTCATTTACTACTGATGGGCAAATTGAGAATTTTAATTACATCGCAAATTTCTCTTATTATAAATCAAATGGCTATAATCTTTCCGCTAATGTGCCTGACTCGGTGCTTTATCAAAACCCAAGCGATGATTTGATCATTAATTCCGACATTGAGAGATTATCAGCTTACATTCGTGGCGAATATCATATTTCAAATCTGACAACTGTTGGATTATCTGCTTCGTATATAGATGGTCAAAAGGGAGTAATGCCCGAAAATCATATTAGTGAGCCTCGTTTTTGGCGATATCCAGATCTAAATAGATTGCTTTTGACAATGAATTTCAAGCATAATTTTTCTGAAAAATCCGAAACGGCTTTGCGTGCAACTTTTTGGTTTGATAAATTTAATCAAACTATTAATGATTATAAAGATGCAACATTTTCTGCTGAAAAACTCAATCAACAGCAAAAAGATGAAGATATTACCTTGGGTGGACGCCTTGCTTTTCAATATCAATTAACTCAGAATCAATTTCTGACTGCTGTTTTTAATGGTTTTGCATCCAAACACACGGAAATAATTGAAAATAATCTTGAATTTTCGCAGATAACTATGAATACCGGAATTGATTATAATGCTGAATTTGGTGCTTTGAATATCAATGCCGGTCTTGGATTCGATAGAAATGAAACTCCAAAAACAGGATTATATGTGGAAAGTGAAGGATTTTCCGCTTCAGATTATGCCGCTTTTTTGAATTTAAATTTATCATTAACTGATAAAGTTGGAATATTTGGGAATATTAGCCGCAGAACACGCTTTGCAACGATGCGTGAGCAGTATTCCGGGGCTTTAAATAGGTTTAAAGCCAATCCTGAATTGAATGCCGAAAGCGGTATTCTATCCGAAATTGGTACATATATTAATGAAGATTTGTTCAATTTGCGGGTTTCTCTCTTTTCGAATAATTATTCTGATATGATTACACAAATCACATTAACAAAACAGCAAGATTCACTTCAAAGAAAAATGCGGGTAAATGTTGGAACTGCGAGTATTTATGGACTTGATGCATCTTTCAAATTAAATCCAATGAAGTCTATGCATATTGAAGGAAATCTAACTTATATGCAAACAAATGGCGAGCAGGATGGAATTGATATTTTGCATTTTGATAACAAACCTGAATACTTGGGAGCTTTGTCGATTTCATACAAATTTCCAAATAATATTGAAATTGCTGGAGAAATGGAACTTACAGGAAAGCAATGGGAAACTATCGACTTGAAAAATCAACTATTTGCAGAGATTGACGCAAGTGCCGTTTTCAATTTGCGTTCGTCAATTTTATTTACAAATTTTGATGCTTTTATGCTTGAAATATTTGCAAGAGCAAATAATATTTTTGATATTTATCGGTTGTCGCAAAGAGGAATTCCAGAAGCGGGAAGAACAATTTCTTTGGGGATGAGCATCAAAATTTAGATTATATAACTTTTCGAATCGAAATAGCCGAAATTATGAAATGTAGTAATTTCGGCTTATGATTTTTTTGGGAGAACTTTTTTACGTTAAAAAGAAACTGAAATATTATTCAAACATACTTTCAAAGAAGAAATATTCAATTTTATAATATTTAACACAATTCAAAATAACGCTATATATTTAACTAAAAATTGTTCATTAGGAAAGTATAAAGGAATCCAGATCTTCATCAGTTCTGGCGGATGGTTACAACTGACGGAACAGAAAAGATGAACGCAACTCGGTATTAGATAGCTTCATACTCTATAAGTCAGCAAATTCTGTAAAAAGTTTGTTCGGAATAAAAAAAAATATCTACCAAAACATAACTTAGGTAGATATTCTTTGAATATCAAATCTATATATTATGAATAATTAGTCTATCTGATTATCTGCAAGTATTTTTGCAACATCATCTTTAGATATAGAACCAGCAACCAATTTATCGGTAATATCTTTGTAAACTCTTGCTTTGATGGATTCCATACAAAGATTAGAAAGCAATTTTACTTTTGCAATAAGCAATTTTTCTTCGATAGGTTTGCTTAGAAAATCATCAGATCCAGCTTCAATTGATTTTAATTGATTGGCAACATCGTTCAAAGCAGTAACAATTACAACCGGAATTGTTGCAGTTGCAGGATTTTCTTTTAATCTTTTAACTGTTTCATATCCGTCCATTCTTGGCATCATAACATCAAGAACTATAGCGTCTGGATGTCGCTCTTCAACTTTTTCCAAACAATCCACACCATCATAAGCTTCTTTTGCCTCAAATCCATTTGCTTCCAAATATCTTCTGAGCAATTTTGTTGTGATTTTATTGTCATCAACTACTAATATAAATGGTTTTCTCATTCAATACCCCTTAAGTCCAGTTATTAAATTTTTACTTGACTAAAATTGTCCAAATAAAAAACATTGCTTTAAACAAAATAATACGATTACAAAAATAATTTATTTTACTATAATAAACAAGCAATTTAAATTATACAACTAAAATATTTTATTTGCTTTTTTGCTAATTTCATCTGGAATTTTCAGTCCAATAGCATCATTAAATTTTTTATTAATTACAATTTGAAAATTTGTCAATGGGGAAATTGGCAAATCAACCGGACTTGCTCCATTCAAAATCTCAACTGCATACAAGCCTGATTGATAGCCCCAATCCGAATAATCAAGCCCAAATCCAAATGCTGCACCTTTTTCTGCCTGATAAGCATCCGTTACAAATAATGGAATTTCTTTATTTTTACAAATTTCTGATAATGTGCTCAAGCCCGAATAAACAGTATTATCTGCCGCCACAACCATTGCATCGATACCTTTCTCGGAAAGTGCTTGACCGGCAGTTATGATTTCATTGCTATTTGTTATTGGCATCTCAATTATCTCCAAGCCAATTTTTTTCGCTTCAAGTTTGAATTTTGTTGATGCAAAAACAGCATTTGGCTCCGAAGGATTAAATGGTATGCCAATTTTATTTACATTAGGAAGAATTTGTTTGATAAAATTAACAAATTCTGTCATTTCGAATGGATCATAAAAACCGGTTATGTTTGGCGGTACTTCTTTTATTCCAGTTTGCTCTGGGCTAAATGAAACTGTAAAAACCACAGGAATATCCTTGACATTCTGAACCGCCGCAGTCATACAAGGAGTGGAGTTTGTGATTATTAAGTCAACATTAGAACTTTTGAATGAATTCAAAATCATAACAATGTTCGAAATATCGCCTTGAGCATTTTTATAATCTATTTCTATATTTTCACCATCTTTAAATCCGGAATCTTCAAGAGCTTTAATAACGTGTTTACGAGCAATATCAAGCACTTGATCATCAGTAATTTGTATGATACCAATTTTTAATTTATCACTTTTTTTACTGCAAGAAAAAATTGATAAAACCATTATTGAAATAATTATTAATATCAGAAATTTTTGCATACTCGCTATACTCCAATTATTTGTTTACAATAAATTTGATGGTTTCCGAAAAGTTTTCATTATCGATTCTACATAAATAAGTGCCGGAATTGAATGTTTGGAGATTGAATTCAATTCGATTTTCTCCAATTGAATATGATTCAAGCGACTCATTTTTCAATAAAAGATTTCCATTCATATCATAAATTCCAATTTCCAATTGAGTCTCATTTTCTAATTGTATAATCAAAGATATTTTATCGGTTGCAGGATTTGGTGCAACTATTGCAGATTTAATCGGACTAATTGGCTCCTGACATTCTTCGGACATCAAAAGCAATCCAATTAAAGTAATTAGGATTAATTTTATTATTATTTTATCAGCAAAATATTTCATAAAGAATATTCTTTTTCAATAAATGTAAAAACAAAATTTAAAATAATAAAAAATATATTATTAACAAAACAATTAAACGCTTTGTAAATATTATTATTACTTTATGCTATAAACTATTTAGTATGTTTTTATTTGGAATGCAATAATATAAAGTGAATGGTTTGTAATTATTACACTAAATTGATGACAAATATGATATTATTTCCATTAATTTACTCTTTTTTTGAAGCAAATTGCTTAAACTATGATACGATCGATGTCCGTACTTGGAACCGCAGTTGAGAAATCCATAGATACTGTTCAGTCAGTTGTTACAAATGACGAGCAAAGTGTCGGTTGTAACAACCGACAGAACAAAAGCCGTCATTTCAAAACTTAGTGAGAAATCCAGAAATATCTAATATTTTGAAAAAATCTATTCTATCATTGATTTCAATACACCAAATCTCAGCCCGTGAGCGGATACGATTACTTCTTTAACTTCCAGAAAATCCAAAATTGTTTTGAGAATTAATGCTCCTGCTGTAATTAAATCTGCTCTTTGAGGACGAACTTTGTACTGCTCAACTATTTGATTGGGATTCAACTTAATAAAAGCATTGTAAAGTCTGTCGATTTCGCTTTTTTGCAAAATTTTATTGTGAATTTCATAAACATCTGTATCATTGATACAAATTGCCGAAGTTGCAAGTGTTGTGGCAGTTCCGGCAACTGCATAAACCCTACTACAATGCTTGATTTCTGCTTTTTCCAAATGATTCAAAATAAAATTTCTTGCCGAATTAATATTTTCAATTGTTGGCGGATTCGATTCAAAAAATTTTTCAGTTACTCTTACCGTTCCCATATTTATTGAGGTTCTGCTGAATACTTCGCTCTCTGCACCGCTTATAATTTCAGTTGATCCACCACCAATATCTATAACAATTGAAGCATCTTTATCGATTACCGAACCTAAGAAACTGAGACGAGCCTCTTCGATTCCGTCAATTATTTCAATATCAAAACCAAGAATTTCATTTAAAATATCCAAAACTTCACGGCTATTTTTAGCATCTCTGAGGGCAGATGTTCCAACTGATTTAATTTTGCTGACACCAAAACTATCGCAAATACTTTTATATTTTGTAAGAATTATTCTGGCTCTTTCGATTGCATTTTCATTAATTACTCCAGACTTATCAACGCCTTCGCCCAATCGAGCAATTGAAAATTGTTCTTCAAGAA
>JANJUO010000178.1 GCA_024710535.1 bacterium | reverse complement strand
CCAATTTATAAACACCTTGTCCAACCAGCCAAGCATTGTTTCTATCAATAAATTGAATATCATCTAAATGTCTATTTGGTCTAACCCCACAATTAAATAATTGCCAATTTTTGCCGGCATCATTTGTATAATAAACAGCATTTGATTCGCCAACAGCCCAACCTTCTGTTTGGCTCATTAGAGCGGCTCCATACAATTTTGCAGACACACTCGTTGATTCCCATGAAGCTCCTGAATTTGTGCTAAATCTCATTCCACCACCGGGTCCACCACCACTACAATCCGCACCAGCAGTAGGCACCAAAAATGAAGAACCGAAAAACGCTAATTCTTCATGCCAAACCTTTGTTCCAGTTGGTATTTTTGTGGGCCAAGTTTTCCCACCATCGCTACTTACCCAGATCATTCCCGAACTAACTGCATAGCCCAAGCCATCTTCGGAACTTATCCATACATCAGTCATTCCGCTATTCGATTCGTTGCCGTTATAAAGCGACCAAGATGCTCCACCATTTAAAGTTAACCAGAAGTCCTGATTAGATCCCGCAACACAGCCATCGCCAACATACATACCGTAATTTTGATTAACAAAGGTACAGCCCCATGAGCCAGTGCTTGCTCCAGATGTCATTTCTGTCCAAGTGGTGCCACCATCTGTGGTTTTGAAAATACCTTCCACTCCGGACACATATCCAATTTGTGTAGTAGGAAAATTGATGCTTTCTAAATGATTTGCATTTGGAACCTGCGATCCGCGCCAAGTGGAGCCACCATCTGTGGTACGAATCACATAGCCATTAAAGCCACAAATCCATACATAATTTGAATTTGTTGGACTTATGAAAATTTCAAGCCAATAATTATTATTATAAGGTGCAGGAATGTTTGTTAATTCTTTCCAATATTGAGAAAATGCAACTGTATTTGAAATTAAAAATACTATTAAAATAATTTTGTATATTAATTTTTTCATTTCTTCACCTTTTTGAAAAATTCATTATTAGCAATTTTCAAATTAAAATATTTTTTTCAATTATCATAATAATAAACACAAAAGAATGAAATTAGTTACAAATTTCAAAAAATAATAATATTTAAAATATAAAACAAAGATTATTACTTCACAAGTGAAATTACTTAATTTTCTTTTTTAAAAAATTAAGAGAATCCGAAATTGCTCTAAATAAATCTGAAAATTTAATAGGTAAACCAATTTCATTTCTCACATATAAAACCAGCAATAAACAATTGACAAAATTATAAATAATCAATCCCAAAGGAGCCAGAAGTTCATTTTCTAAATAGCCTGCGGCTATGAAACCCATAATCGAAAAGGTCGTTGAAATAGCAACAATTCTAAATAATTTCCAATATTTCCCGCTTGATAATGCAATATAAAACAAAACTGTAAATGGCAAAAATGCCGCCGCAATAAGCATAATATTAAATTGTGGTATTGAATTCTGATACGTTATAGGCAAAAACCATTCTATAATCATCTTACTTAAGCCAATTTCAAGCAAAAATATCAATCCAATATACGCTATAAACATAAATGACACACTTTTAGTTACAATATCATAAAGAGCATTGTAATCTTTCTTCTCGAAATTTCTTACTGCGGCAGGATATATCAAACCATTTGCCGCGTTGATGCCTTCATCGAAAACGCGAAATAGGTTCTTTGCCGCCTGATAAACACCAACAATTTCAGTTGAGCGAAATGTAAATTGAATTATAAAAACATCCAGATATTTTGGGATATAACTTAAAGCCGCTGTAAGAGTGAATGGAATAGAAAAATTTATCATATCGCGAACTTTGATATCTCCCTTGAAACTCAATTCCAATTGCTTGAGAGAAATTCCTATCATTAATATTGAACTTAGAAATGCTCCTAAATAATATATTTTTGATGCAGTTTCAAAATCCATAGTCATTGAATTATATTTATAGAATAGAATTATTCCAGACATAGTACCGAAAAATACTAAGTCGGTGAAAAATATTTTCTTCCACAGGTGATCTCTCACTAAAATTTTGCCAATGAAAGAGCGAAAAATCATCAAAAATGAAAGAAGTGGCAATGCCGCAGTTACCTCTATAAATCTATCCGAGTGAAAAAGCATAGCAAGACCATCACCTAAGAAGTAAATTAATCCTGAAACAGTCATAACAATAGAAGTATGAATAATCAGTGCCGATAGATTAACTTTTCCACGATTGGATTCAACTGCTCCAAAATGAATGATATTCTGCAAGGCAAAAGAATCACTTAAGATAAAGATGTACGAATTTAATTGAATAAATAATGTAAATAACCCAAATTCAATAGTTTCCATAATTGAAATTTGGAGTAGATTCACAATTCCAAACACAATAAAAAGCATTTTATCAAGCAATGCCCAAGATATTTTCTCTAAATGATATTGGATTTTCATACTTTTTTCAAAAAGATTGATGGAAGTTTATTTCCAGAATTTACGATAGCGGATTTCACGTCAAATTTAACTAATAAAAGCAAACCTACAACAAAGAAAATCAATAATGATAAAATTGCAAATTGATAAGAGCCGGTAAATTGTAGCGATAATCCAAAAATTAGTGGTCCCATCCAACTTGTTCCTCTTTCGGAAATTTCATATAGACTGAAATATTCTGCTTCTTTGCCCAAAGGAATCATCAATGAAAATAATGATCGGCTCAATGCTTGAGTTCCACCCAAAACAATACCAATCACAAACGCCATTGCATAAAATCCAATAATTGATTCGAGGAATAAGTAAGCATAAAGAATAGTACCAGACCAAATAATCAAACTTAAAACCAGAGCATTTTTGGAATTAATTTTATCTGCAATGAAATTGAATAATTTAGCACCAAAGAAGGCAACAAATTGAACCATTAGAATAACTGTAGTTAGTGTGCCAATATCCAGATTTAGTGCCTCTTGACCAAATTGAGCAGAAACTACTATCACTGCCTGCACACCATCATTGAAAATTAAGTAAGCAATCAAAAATTGTAAAGTAAAAGGATAATTTTTCGCATCTTTGAATGTAATAATAATTTGCTTAAAACTATATCTGACTGCTTTGTTTAGCCCATTAGAATTAAAAATTTTAGGATTTTTTAGAATTATAAATGGTATTAACGAGAATATCATCCACCACAAACCAGCTGAAAATAAAGAAATGCGGACTGCCATCGACAAATCTATTCCAAGCGAAGTATGGAAACTGACTAAAACTAAATTTATAGCAAGCAGAATACCGCCACCAATATAACCAATAGCAAACCCATTCGATGAAACTCTGTCCCGCTCGTTTTCTTCGGCAACATCATGCAAAAATGAATTATATACAACTATCGAAGCACCATAAAACAAATTTGCAAAAATTACAGCAATTCCTCCGAGCATAAAATTTGTGCCATTCAAAAAGAAAAGCAACATTGTTGAGATCGATCCAAGCAAAGCAAAAAGCCCCAGAAATTGCTTCTTTAGACCGGTTTCATCAATAATTGCACCAATAGCCGGCAAAACCAATACTTGAAGTATAACAGAAACCGAAATACAATAAGAGAAGAAAGAGTCAGCAAAAATATTCAATCCAAATAAATCGATATAACCATTGATGGCAGCAGATTTTGCCACACTTGTCAAATATGGTCCAAGGAATACAGTGATGACAGTAGTAGTAAAAGCTGAGGCCGCAAAGTCATAAAAATACCATGCTCTTTGTATTTTACTTTTATTTTCCACAAAATATTTCCGTTTTAATTTTTATAATTTGCAATTTACGATAAATTTATAGAAAAAATTAATTCTTTTGTACATAGATATTCAAAAAATCTATTATTTTTCTCTTTATCATATCTGAATTTATGTCCCATAAATCATTATGATTTGCACCTTCAACAGTAACAAATTTTTTATGTTTTGTATTTATATTTGAAAAATTTCGTTTGTTAAATTCAATTGGAATTTTAGAATCTTTTGAACCATGAAAAAATAATACCGGATTTGTTATTGATTTTGCAGATAAAAATGGCTTTACATCATCAGGATTGAATTTTGCAATTTTCCCTGATTTAAATAATACATATCTAACCAAAAATTTTGATTTAATTCCCAAAAACATATCAGCCGAGTACTCTAAAATGACATTATGCAAATCATCAAATGTACTCTGAATAATTCCAAACGAAAGTCTTTTATCAATTGACATAGCTTGCAATGCAATTGCGCCACCTAATGAATTTCCCCAAATACCAAAATTTCTAATTGTATCAATTTCCATCAATTTATCTAAAACAGAACTTATATCATATTTTTCATAATAGCCAAAAGTACAGTAATTTCCTTCGCTCTGACC
>JANJUO010000158.1 GCA_024710535.1 bacterium | reverse complement strand
GATGGCTGATCGCCACTATCCTGAATCCCTGATTCAATGCGCATTACCTCTTCCATCCCTGCAGCATCCCTCACCGTATCACCATTGAGAATATAGATGAAAGTACTGTCGCTGGTCTGGATTTTTTCGAGTCTGATCTCTTCCACTTTGGGAGCTGAGGGCTCTTCCGAAATCAGGTCGAGGCTGTTGATGGCGATGGAGGGCGCAATGACGAGAGCTACCACCGACATGAGCTTCAGAAGAATATTGAGTGATGGGCCGGATGTATCCTTGAAAGGGTCGCCGACGGTATCGCCAACTACTGTGGCCTTGTGCGAGTCGCTGCCCTTGCCATGATGCACATCCTCGTGCACAATTCCTTCCTCGACCATCTTCTTGGCATTATCCCATGCCCCTCCGGCATTCGACTGATAGATGGCAAGAAGGACACCGGAAGCCATAACACCAGCGAGCAGACCTCCGAGCATCTCGGCACCGCCCAGATAGCCTACCACAGCAGGGGCTATGATTGCAAGGAGACCCGGAAGTATCATCTCGCGTAAGGAAGCCTGTGTTGAGATAGCCACACATTTCTCATATTCCACATCCTTGTCGGCTTCTTCAAGAATGGCTCTTTCTGCTTCGGTAGCCTTGTTGATGTCGCCGTCGTATTTGCGCATAATGGCGAGTGCATTGCTAAGCGATGGGATTTCGCGGAACTGCCTCCTCACCTCGGCAATCATTGAACGGGCTGCTCTTCCGACAGCACCAAGTGCCATTGAGGAAAAGAGATACGGAAGCATACCGCCAATAAGCAGACCTGCCATGATACTCGGCTTCGACACATCAATGCTGCTGATCCCGGCCTGAATCATATATGCCGAGAACAGAGCAAGTGCTGTAAGAGTGGCAGATGCAATGGCGAATCCCTTGCCAATGGCTGCAGTGGTGTTCCCGACAGCATCCAGCTTGTCGGTGCGCTTGCGCACTTCCTTGGGTAGTTCGGCCATCTCAGCAATTCCTCCGGCATTGTCGGCGATAGGGCCATAGGCATCAATTGCAAGCTGCATCCCGGTGTTGGCCAGCATGGCAACTGCCGCAATTGCTACTCCATAAAGACCGGCCAATGAATAGGAACCCACAATGGCTGCTGAAAGCCCAATAATGGGCACTGCTGTCGATTTCATACCAAGTTCCAGACCGGCAATGATATTTGTTGCCGAGCCGGTCATGCTTTGATCAACAATGCCCTGCACCGGCTTCTTACCAGTTGCCGTATAGTATTCGGTGATCTTTCCGATGGCGAGGCCAATGGCGAGGCCGATCACAGTGGCGAAGAACACGCCAAGGGAGGTATAGGTACGTCCGCCATCCACCCAGGTTTCGGGCAGGAACCAGCGGATAAGGAAGAATGACGCCACAAAAAGGATGAGGCCGGAAATAAGTTCACCGCGATCGAGGGCTACCTTGGGATTTCCGTTAT
Organism: bacterium; assembly: GCA_024710535.1. GTDB lineage: Bacteria > Bacteroidota > Ignavibacteria > Kapaibacteriales > UBA2268 > JANJUO01. Next base: position 1,164 of record JANJUO010000158.1, on the reverse strand, counting down.
CCTTGATTTTGACAAAGAAAGTACCTAAAAGGGAGGTAAGGATTCCGAGTGCTGAGAGGGCGAGTGGCAGAAGTACCGGCCCCAGTTCGAATCCGGCGCTGAAGCCGGGCAGCCCAACGAAAGCAGCTCCGAGAACCATGGCAGCAATGATAGCACCAACGAATGATTCGAACAGGTCGGCGCCCATCCCTGCCACATCTCCGACATTGTCGCCTACATTGTCGGCTATGGTTGCCGGGTTCAGAGGGTGATCCTCAGGAATGCCAGCTTCCACCTTACCAACGAGGTCGGCTCCCACATCGGCGGCCTTGGTGTAGATTCCGCCGCCCACACGTGCAAACAGCGCAATTGAAGAGGCTCCCAGCGAGAAAGAAGAAATCACATTAAGTATGATACTGACATTCTCCCTCGGATTTGCGCCCCAGGAGGTGCCGAAAACCTGCGACAACAGGATGAACAGGATGCTCAATCCGAGTATTCCAAGTGTCACAACACCAATACCCATCACAGATCCACCGCTGAATGCAAGCTCCAGTGCCTTATTGAGAGAAGTGCGGGCTGCGTTGGTTGTTCGCACATTTGCTTTTGTAGCAACGCGCATGCCGATGAAACCTGCGAGAGCTGATAAAACGGCGCCGGTGATGAAACTCAGTACGATGAATATTCCGGTTCCCTCAACTGCAGCATTGAAAAACAGCAGCACGGCGACAGAAACCACGAACACCGCCATAATGCGGTACTCTGCTTTGAGAAAGGCCATGGCGCCATCGGAAATGTGCTTTGCGATGCGGTGCATACGCTCAGTACCTGCATCCTGACGGCTTATCCATGCCGATTTCCAGAAGATGTACAGTAGTCCGAAAACACCAAGTAATGGCAGGATGAAAATAAGTTGATCAAGCGTCATAACGTGTTATATTTCAGGATGTTAACTCTGTTTTAAGGCAGCTTTGAGGCCGCAAAAATACTAATTATTAAGACTAATTCAAAATAAGAACCCCTCCGGATTTTAGCTGGGCTATTTTATGTCGGCAAGCACTCGATTTTTCTACTTTTACACTCTTGCCATCGTGCCTGATGAATAAAGTTAAACTCAAGATATACGGGATTTCCAACAGCCAGACCCAGACCGGCGCCTACGCCCTGATTCTTGGTGAAGTCAAT
>JANJUO010000117.1 GCA_024710535.1 bacterium | reverse complement strand
ATCTTAACCTAACTTGTTCGATATGTTTTTTTAAAAATGTCTCATCAAATTTGTTTGCTTCAATTATTGAAGTGTCGAGGTGCTTTGGTAAAAGCACCTCGTGTAAGTATGTAGGTTTGTTATTAAACTTACTCATGATAGTAACCCAGAAATATTTTGTATGAAGTTTTTTACAATGTCAGTAATTCTTTCACCCTCTGCAATCTGTGAATTCGCTTTTTTCACGCTTGCCATGCTACTTTTAAATTGTTTTTGCTCTTCTTTGTTTAAATGAGTAAAAAGCAATTCAATTTTTTTTTCTAAAACAAGGTCTTCTGAATTTGGTTCTGATGAGAAAGAAATACTTACTTTTTTTTCCAATTCTTCTTTTTGTGACTTTGTGTAATCATCTTCAGGTAAATGAGAATAGAAATCTTCAAGAAACGCTGAAAAAAGTGCGTTCGGTGAAGTATTGTCAAAAGTAGAAATTGCTTTACGTTCCTTAATAGCTTTTGTTCTTATTTTATTCGTAACGCTATCTTCATTAAATCCAAAGTCAGTTATAAAATTGATGGTTTGTTCTTCAAGTTCTGTAAAACCTCCATATTTATTCTTGAATTCTTCTTCTTGTAAAACCTTAGTTACTTCTTCTTTTTCCTTTTTCTGTTTATCAGATGTTAAACTACCTTCTGATTCTGTAACAAGATCTTCAGTTGTAGTTTCTATATCAGATGTTGTAATACATGAATTATATGAACAAGGTATATTGTCAGTAGTGATGTCACATGATTCAATATCAATTCCTTCATCTTCTTCAAGATTATTATTTGGTTTATTTTCCTGTACAATCTGATTATATGCGTTAAGTAAAGATAGCTTTCCTGAAGAAATTTCTTTAATATATTCTGGTCTTTCTTCTGACACCTTGAAAGCGTAAGATATATAAGTAGAGCTTATTCCAAAATACTTCGCTACTAAATCCCTACTTTTATTAAATTCACTTAAATCCAAACCAAGAATTTTACCGTTGCCTTTCTTTTCTCTTGTTTCAAGAACATACTGGTAAGTTCTTATTGCTGTTATTGCCTTCTGTCCTTTGGTTAAATTTCTTTTGAGAATATTTCTCCGCAATATAAAGTCAACCAATTCATTCCCGTTTTCATTACAATACTTAAATATTGGATCAACTTTATCAGAATTTTCTCTGTAAATTCTTAACCTTGTGCGACCATCAACACACAGAAAGTCCCTTGTTATGATTATTGGTTCTTCCATACTTGTTGAAATTATATCTAGCTTAAGAGCCTCATATTCCTCAATTGAAGCTTCAGGAATAACTTCCATAAATTGATGTGGCTTTATTTTCTCAATTTCATCTTTTCCCAATCTGAAAATTGATGTGGTGTCAAATTTTGAAACTTCGTTGGTTTCGATTTTTTTGATTTTCTGAATGTCATTTCTAATTTCCATGATAAAATCCTTAATATTATTTATAATTATTTTTTTATTTATTTGAGTCAGGGCAATAAAATCCCTATCCGTAAAAATATATGCTATTCTCGGTTTAGCATTTTTGAATTAATCTTAGAGCGCTCGATTTCGATAGTTTAATTCTAAATGCACATCAGTGAATTCTGTATTTTCATCTGGAAGGTTTTCTGTATGCCATTTGATTCCTTAGTTAAATTTGAAAATTTGATTCTTATAGTAAGTTTAAATAATTACATTCTACTTTTTGCGATTCTAGTTTGAGCTTGAATATCTAAATCTTCTTCTGAGTAATAATGATAATCTTCATTAAACAGATATTTATCAAGTTCATCTCTCTTAAAAAATAATCTTGTATTTTTTGCTGGTTCATGGCCATTTTTATTTCTTCTCTGATTTGGCTTGTAATAATTCAGTTTGCCGATTTGAACATACTTGTAAATTGTCTTAGGACTCAAATTTAAATATACAGCAGCTTCATGAACGGTCATTAATGGCTGTTCTTTTTTAGCATAAACTTTTTTCATGTCAACTATGGTTTGATTGATCTTCTGCTCAATCAAAGAATCAATTTCTTTCATGAATGCTGTTATCAATATTTCTAAGTTCATGTTCATCTCAATTCTAAATTATTTATAATTACAAAATCACTCAGTACAAAATTCGGAAGAAAAATCTGTAACTAATAGAAATATCAACAAATTACGTTGTAAATAATACAAAAATGATTTTATTTTTGTAAATTTTACAAATGAGAATGGAGTTATAGATTGTTAGAAATTAAAAAGAGGCTCTTTGTAATGCTAATATAATAACATTTAAGATATGTTACTGAAATTGGGATAAGAAAAATGCGAATTGATAACAATATTTACTAACTAATTTGTTTCTTAAAATAATTCATAGCAATTTCAAATATTTTTGGTGCATTTACGAGGGCTAGTTGTTTATTATTATTATCAATAATAACTAAAAATTGTTTATCAATTAAGGCATTACAAACATCGTAAGCAGTTTTTTGTGCTATTCCGGCAATTTTTTCTATTGCTCTTTTATCTGTTAAATCATACAATTTACCTTGAAGATTTTCTTCAAGAATATATGCAAATACTAAATATTGCGCAGCCGTCAATTCATTTATTAAATATGGAATATGAGGAATTCTTCGTTCAATAGAACTGTTTATGTCTTTCATCATTGAGATAAAGTTATTAAGAATTACTTCCTGAGCAAACAGAGATTCCTTGTTATCAAAAACAGAATCCTTTAAGGACAAGCCAAATTGAGATATTTTATTGCGATATTCAATTGTATCATACACAATTGGCTTTATTTCTTCTAATTTTTTTTCTAAATCTTCGATAATTTGATGTGAAAATTCCATATTAAATTCCTTTAGTAATTCATTCAAGTTTTTTTTTAAATTTATTTGAATAAGGTTTAAAATTTCGTTGAAAATATGTGCATATAAAATTAAAGCTGCATTTTCTTTTTCTTGATCATTCTCAATATAGCAGTCTATTTCACTGTTAATCAAATCATTTATCTCTTGAAATATCTGATTGGTAAGGGTTTTATGTTCCAAACTTAAGCTATCTAAATGTTTAGAATATTTTATAATATCTTGAATAACATTTTTGTCAATAATTTTCAATCTCTCTTTAAAAAGATCATAACTTGAATCATAATATTGTTTTAACAAACGGCTAACTTTAAAAATAATCAAATCAGAAATGTATATTCCATCCACAATTTCTGCTGGTTCTATATCTCTTTCTTTGCAACCAATTAGTTCGGATAAATAAACAAGGATATGAAAATGATAAGTTTTTGGAATGGATTTATAATAATTCATATAAAATTTTTTAAAAATCAACTTTTTTAATATTTTTTCATATCCATCAATTTGTTTATACATATAAAGAAATTCATTGAATTTATTGTCAATATAATCATATAAATAAATTGGTAATTCTGATATTTTGTCTTGTGAATATGTCTCATCAGATTCTCTCGATAAACTAATCATGTTTCTCTCAAATCCGAGTTTCATTTCTAAAACAATCTCTTCAATTATTGAAAATAGATTTTCATTGTCCAAGAAATCAATATGCCTGAAAATACTTGTTAAATCTACTTCACTTTTTATTCCTTCAAGCAATCTAAATAATCTTGTAAGTAAAAAAAATTTAAACATACTTTTATTAAATGTAAGAGAGATTTCATTTGAAATTTCAATGTCAACAAAAGCAACTATCTTTTCAAAGTGCAAATCTAATTCTTTGAAATTGTTTTGTTCAATAACATTTTTCTTAATTGATAATATTTCATTACCATATAAACTAACAACTTTCTCTTCGATTTTTTTGCATAGTATAAGTTCATTAATTTTTTTTGAATGTAATTTGATTGTTTTCCTATATTGATTTGGTATATGTAATGCATACCATAATTTACTATGAAACAATGAACAAAAGGAAAAAGTTGCATTTTCAATTATAAATCTCTCGAAATTACAGACTAAATCTAAAATACAAACCATTTTAAGTTCTTCATCAGAATTCACTTTGAATTTTTCGTTAATAATTTCAAGAATATTTTTAGCAAATAGCTCAACTTCTTTTTCGTTTTCAAATTTACTCTCATTCAGATAGTTCTCAAGTGAATATATCATGTAAAATGATTGTAGCTCTTCCAAAATTGATTTAACTTCTAATTTATATGAAATTTCATTCAATTTAATAAAAAACTTATCATTTTTATTTACAAGTATGGATAGGTCAGCAATAAATGATTTCATAGTATTTTTCATATACAATGAATAAAGAACTGCAATTAATATTTGATTTGTGTCCGTACTCTGATTTTTTAAAAAAGACGAAAAGATATAGTTCAAGTATAAAGGAATATTCTTCAAATTTGGATGTATTACTTCAAGTTTAACCATTGAAAAGACCTGAAATTCATCAAGAAATTTCTTAATGTAATCATTTGAGGTATAATTATTTAAATTAGAATCCAAGTTTACTAATCGTTCACTAAACTTTTCTGCAGCCATTTCGGCAATTGCATCTAATAC
>JANJUO010000105.1 GCA_024710535.1 bacterium | reverse complement strand
GAAAATATTCTCGAATGTCGTAAAGTGAAGCATTTACAGAACCTGCTACTGTTCTACCCGGTGTGGTGGGAGAACTTATGGCAGATTGATAATATTTCCAAAGTTCTCTGCCGGCATCAAATACGGCTGTGGCTTCTTGGGAGAATACGAGTGGAGTGGTTCTCTTGCTTAATTCAACCGATGACTTTGAGTCATCTGATGAATCGAACATATCATTGTTCTCATCGTTACTAACCTTCCGAAGGTTCGAAACCTTCGGAAGGTTTAAATCCTTTTTCCCTTTTATAAAATCAGTCATAAAGTTGCTGTCGAATTTCTCGCGGGAGTTTACTTCATACTCGGTGAATGGTATCCAATGGTTTGTACCTTCTTTGGAGCTAATTCTGTTTTGGCTGTGGAATAATGTAAAAGCCAGACAATCATTTTGAAATTCTTTATCTTCTTTCCAGCCATCATTTGGATATAGAAATTGGTCGCGGTCGTTGAGCCAAGTTGCTTCGATACAATGACGGACGGCTAAATAAATCGAAACTTCAATTATATTTTTATTTGTTACCCAAGAACCACGTGGTTGTGGCATCTGACTCCTGTCATTCATAATATAAACAACATTATTTTGCTGAAAATCATTACCTCTACATGAAATGTAAGCTATATTTTTTTCATTAAATCTTTTTCTTGTTTCTACAATCCAGTCTGTCAATGTTCTAAGATTTGTGTTGGAATAAAATGTTTTTAATCCTAAATTATCTCCATTTTCATTATAAATATCTGCTTTAAATTCGATGAAATCTTCTGAATTATTTGAATCCCAAATAAAAAAACCAATGGGAAAGTAGCCTTTTACATTGTCAAATGTACTTGCTGGGACAATAAACAATTTTTTTAACTTTGCTTTAAAAGATTTTCTGAATTCAATAAAATTTGGAGCTTGCAATATTTTTAATTTAGAAAATTCAGCTAAATAAGAATCAGGTATTTCTTTGAAAACTCTAATGAAAAATTGTGCAAATAACTCACGACCTGCAATTCCAATAATATTTTGATATTTATTATATATTTTTGTTTTAACAGCCACATTTGTTTTATGCTCTCCTTTTCCAGTAGCAACTTCCTTATTTCCCGCCTCCGCATACGGAGGATTAATATAAATAACCAACTTCTTTCTTTTTTCTGGATTATTTATTATTTCAAAAAGTGGCTTAGGTAATTTCTCAAAATCATCATTCAGAAAATCAAATTGAAAAACGTGGTCTTCAAGTAAATTGGCGCCGTTACGAATACGGTCTTTCATCACTTCCACATCTTGCGTATCCAAAGTTGATGCCCAAATATTGTATTTATTTGTTAAGCCATTAAGCAAGTTGCCCGTTCCAGCCGCACAATCCCAGATATAATATTCATCTTGCCAATCGGTGCCAAGCACATCAGCAAGATATTTCTGCGAAAGTTCCACCCAAATTTGCGGAGTGAAAAAACTGCCCTTACGCTCACGAACATCTTGCGGAACAAGCAAGTCGCGTCTTTCAACAATATAATCCCAATATTCCTCACGTGGCGGACGGTCGTATTTATTCCAAAATTGATTATGTGCCTTTTGATTATCATTAAAAGTGGTTGTGCGAGAGCTAAACATACCCATTTCATCAATTTTGCGGTCTAATTCGTAGTGGTCTTTCCTCAAAAAAACATACAATTTATCCTTCAGCGACTCATTATCCTGCGAAAGCAAATCTGCAAGATAAAAATCACCGTCAATAATACCAATTTTCTTTGCAACATCCCAATTTACAGCAATAGTTGGCTTCACCGCAGAGAGCCACTTGTTGTAAATAATCATAAAATTACTCTTATCAATTCTGATTTTTGAAGTATCGGATTTGCCCAAAACGAAATTGCTTTTAATAAAATTCTGCAAATCCTTGTCATCATTACCGAAATAAAAAATCAAAGAATTGCTATCAATAATACCGCTGATTTTATTCAAAACCAGATTAAATTCCTTAGTTTCATAATTCGATGGCGTAACATTCCAATTAAAATCATTAGCATAAAACAGTTCGTGAATATCATTATAAGCAACAAAAGCAATCTTTTCGGCATCGAAAGCACCCAAAAAAGCCGGTGGCAAATTTTTATCAAAAGTCCGTGCCTTACCAATCGTCAGAATCAATTGCACAATAGATTTATAAATATCCGATTTGCCCTTTTTGGCTTCCGCCCACAGCAATGACTCGGTTTCAACATTTTCCTCAACCTTCCGAAGGTTCGAAACCTTCGGAAGGTTATGATTTTCTGTTTTAATCGTAACGCAAAAATCAATATTTCCAACAATTTTATTACAATCAAAATGATTGAAAAAATCATCAGCAATCATATTCTTCAATTCCTCTTCACGAACATTTGGATAGTGCATAGTTTTTTTAATTAATTATTTATAAATCAATACAAAAATAAGGAAAATAGCGGAGAAAAGTAAGAAGAGAATTAATATTGAGTAAAAATGTTGTGGCTAAAATTCCCTATCTCGTAGAGATTATGATTTTTGTAATAAAACATCTGAGCCTTGTTATAGTTGTGCCACATCTCCAAGATGTGGCACAACTGGAACAAAATTTTTTTCCACATCCCAAAAAAAATAAAATTATCTCACAATAAAAACCTTTCTTTTTTCGTTAAAATATTTTGAGATTATTTTTGTTATAATATAATTTTGATTTAATAAGATATTATTTTGATTATTATTATTGTTAATATGATTTTCTTTGATTATATTTTGTATTATAATATTATTAAACTGAATTATTAATTAATAACTTATTTTTATTAAATGATTATATTGTTTATTATTATTTATCAATTGTTTTAATAAATTATAATTTTGAATATTAAATAAATAAATTTGTTTTATATTATTTTCATTTTGTTTTACTTCAAAACGTCAATAAAGTGGTTCAAAACGTCAATAAAGTGGTTCAAAACGTCAATAAAGTGCTTCAAAACGTCAATAAAGTGCTTCAAAACGTCAATAAAGTGCTTCAAAACGTTAATAAAGTGCTTCAAAACGTCAATAAAGTGCTTCAAAACGTTAATAAAGTACTTCAAAGCGTTAATAAAGTGCTTCAAAACATTAATAAAGTAGTTCATAACGTTAATAAAGTAATTCAAAACATTAATAAAGTAATTCAATACATTAATAAAGTAATTCAATATATTAAATTAATATATTTTTTTATAATTATAATATTTCATAAATTTGTAAAAATAATTTTTTTTATTTTTTATATTATTCAATTTAATAATTTTTCAATTTATAAAGGTGTTTAAATGGCTACTTACACTGTACAAAGAAATTACAATATGTTTGATGCCGAACTGTGTATGTTTACATCAAATCTATGTAATTTTCTGACTCGTGATTTGAATGACCTAAGTATTTTAGGTCTTACCGAAGATATGATTGATGACCTAAAAAGTCTGGGTGATACTTTTGAAGTATTTCCGCCAGATGAAACCTTTGTTGGCGATTTGATGATAGCAACGGAAAATAAAAATTCCTTGAGATTTCAACTTCAAGAAATTATGAGAACAATGGCGCTACGTGTTGAAACCAAGTGGGGAGCCAATTCCGGTAAATACAAAAGATTGAATCCAGGTCAAATTTCCAGACACATTGATGACATTTTTTTGACAACTTCACGCGATATGCATATAAAAATGAATGAATATCTGCCTGATATGACAAATTTGGGTCTATCTCAAGATATGCTTGATGATTGGGCTGATTTGAATGAACAATTTGAACTTGCACGCAATGCACAAGCTGATGCAGTTGCATTAAGAGATGAAAAAACTAAGGAAAGAATTAATTTGGGTAATCAAGTCTATGAATTAGTTACTACTTACTGCAATTTTGGCAAGAGAATTTACGAAAAAACTAATCCTGCTAAATATAATGACTACGTAATTTATGGTGCAGGAACTGGAAGCTCGGACAATGGCGGTGGTGGCAATCCACAATTATCCGCTCCAACAAATTTCAGATATGATTTTGCTGATAGAACAGTGAGATGGAATGCGGTTAACGGTGCAACAAGCTATCAATTGGAATCTTCCGATGATAACACAACATGGGATGTTATGTATGAAGGCGGTGATACTGAATTTTATACCGGCGAAATGCTTCCTGACCATAAATATTTACGCATTAGAAGTCGCAATGCCAATGGATTCAGTACTTTTGCAACATATAACGTAGTTTATGAATATGTCTTGAATGGTCCTACAAATTTAACCCATAATCCTGCTCTTCCGGGCTTCACTTGGGATGCTGTTCCAAATGCAACTGCTTATGAAGTGCAATTACGCCTCGCTTCCGGTACAGATGATGATTATAATTTGATTTATTTTGGCAATGATACAACATTAATTCATGGCGATCCGGTGGGAAGTTATTACGTGCGCGCAAGATCGTGGTCAAATTCTGGGCTAAGTGGTTGGCATTTATTGGCTTACTCGGTTGGAGTGTAGGAACCTCACCCCGACCCTCTCCTACGAGGAGAGGGAGAAAGAAAGGGACGAGGGACGAAATGCTTTTTGTTGACTTCGATACGCACTTCGTGCTACTCAGTCAAC
>JANJUO010000098.1 GCA_024710535.1 bacterium | reverse complement strand
GTGTTGATTTTAGTTCAACATTAGCCGATATTGTTGAGTCGTTCGGTTTTATCACACATACAATAAATTAGCCTTCGGATGCCATTGATTATATGGAATTACACAACCGAAGTGTTGGAATTATTCTCCTGGATATCGAATTCGGACCCGGACAGAGTATGGATGGTCTGGATTTATTGGAAATTTTCAGAAGAAATTATCCTGCCATTCCAGTTGTGATGATTAGCGGAAAAGGTACCATCGAAACCGCCGTCAAAGCAACAAAATTAGGTGCTGTTAATTTTATTGAAAAAAGCATTATAACAAAAGAGAAAATCAAGTCCGTTCTCGAAAGTTCTATTGGAAGAATCGCAGTGAAAAGCGAGGCAAACGAGATATTGAAATTTCTTGCTTCTCATGGAATAATGGGGAAAAGCAAGCAAATGCTCGAAATTGGTGATGCAATTATCCGTTATGGTAGAACCGATTTGAATATTTTGATTACAGGTGAAACCGGAACCGGGAAAAAACTTGTTGCAAAAGCAATTCATAGCGTCAGTCGCAGAACTAAACAGCCATTTGTAACAGTCGATATTCCAAATATACCAAAGGAATTATTCCAAAGTGAGTTATTTGGTCATATCAAGGGTGCTTTTTCGGGTGCCACCGAGAACAAAAAGGGTCTGTTTCACGAGGCAAACAAGGGTTCGATATTTCTTGATGAAATTGGAGAAATGTCGCTTGATTTGCAATCGAATTTATTTATTCCAATTGAAGAAAAAATTGTACGAAAAGTTGGCTCTGTCCAAGGCGAAGAGATTGATGTTCGATTTATCTCCGCAACAGACAAAGACTTGATGAATGCTATGAAAGAAGGCAAATTTCGTGAGCAACTATATCACAGACTAAGAGAATGTGAGATTTATATTCCGCCATTACGCGAACGCAAAGAAGATATACCTATGATAATAGATTATTATGTTCGCAAACATAATATGGATTTTCAAGAAAGCAAATTTCTTGCACCATCTTCGATTGAGTATTTGCAGGAACAAAATTGGTTCGGAAATGCCCGCGAAGTATCAAGTATTATCAAAGTTTCATTGCAAACAGTTTCTAAAGAGCAGGTTGAGGTTTCTGATTTGGTGAAAATTCTCAACAATACAAATGTTAATCATAAAAATGAAATACAAGAAACTGTTATAGACAATTCGAAAACTTTAAAAGAAGATTTGGCATCTGTTGATAAGAAAAAAATTGAAAATACCTTGAAAAAATGTAATGGAAATGTGAGCAAATCTGCGGCAATGCTTGGAATAAGTCGCGAAACAATGCATAATAAAATCAGAAGATATGAAATAATTGTGCAGAATTTCCGCGTCAAGAAATCTTAGTTTAATGTATCTTTTTTGCTGATATAATAATTGCTGAAAGTATTATCATATTTAGCAATCACCGGCTCATAGAAAAAGTCTATTACTTGATGACGAAGTGGTATTTTTTTGCTGTCTCCAGATTCGATTTTCTTGTATTTAAGTATTTCCGTACCATCGAAATAGATTTTTTTACGATTTGCAATGTTTGCTAAACCAGAATAAAGATTTTTTAAACGATTTTTAAGTTCAATAAAATGATTTGGGTCATCATTTTTTAAAATTATACAATTATAAGTTATTGGTATTGTTGAATCAGAAAAAGCAAAAATTCGAGCCGGATTCTCATAAAAAACCATAACGGGTGTGCCTCTGCGAACTTGTTTATATAGTTTTTCGCCATCAACTTTGGAAATTCTAACACATCCATGCGATGATGGATTTTTCCCCAAATGTCTATAATAGCCGTTTCCTTTTAATCCATGAAAACCGATATTACCATTAAAGCCAATCCAATGGTAAAGTTCAGCATCATTGAATTGTTTGCTGATAGCCATTGGCGATTTGGATTGCACGGTAAAAACTCCGGTAGTGGTTTCCATGCCTTTATCAATATTAGGATTACCTGTTGATATATGAAAAACTTGGGGCGTATCATTTCTTTTATATAATGTAGCTTCTTGATTTTTTAGAGAAATATACAGAAATTCATTGCCCAAAACATGAATTGTATCACGAATATCAAGAAATTCATAATAAATTTTCTCACTTTGGAGATTTTTTCTATAATTATCTTTAATAAAAATATGCTTGACCTGATTATTAGAAATCAAACCAAGATAATTAATCATCCCAATCAAGATGATAATTATCAATCCAATAATTCCATATATTTTATTTTGCTTAAACATTCAACGATAATCACGCATTTAGGTATTAAATTATTGTAGCAAATGATTTTCATTAGAGATTTTCTTTAAAAAAATTTTCGTTCCGTTAGTTGTTACAACTGACGGTCAAAATATTCAAAACCTTATTTCAATTATTAACCTTAGTAGAAAAATGTTTCCTAAATTATTTAACCTTATTAATTAAATTGTCACATTTCAATTTCTCTCAAACAAGGATGTTTGAGCTACCATAAAACACAAAACCTTCCGAAGGTTTCAAACCTTCGGAAGGCTCTCTTTTCTTTCTTTCTTTCGTTCCTTTCTTGCTCATTTCGATATGAAGCTTACGCTTCTACTCAATGAGCGGTTCGCTCCCGTTGACTGAGTAGCACGAAGTGCGTATCGAAGTCAACAAAAAGCATTTCGTCCCTCGTCCCTTTCTTTCTCCCTCTCCTCGTAGGAGAGGGTCGGGGTGAGGTTCCTACACTCCAACCGAGTAAGCCAATAAATGCCAACC
>JANJUO010000048.1 GCA_024710535.1 bacterium | reverse complement strand
TGAGATGTAATATGGGAGTGATTAGAGATAATGTGTTTTCGAAGGATACTTATGGTGATCGCACTGAACGTTTAATTGCGATTCAAGGTAATTTTGCTTCGGTTCAATCAGAATTAAATGCTCCTTCTAATATAGTTGAATGGGCAGTTGATTGCGAAACGGTATATTCAAATTTATTGGCAAATTATTCTGTTACTTTAAATTCAATTAATTCTGCAAACATGTTGTTGAAAGAAATGGAAACTTCGATTGGTGTTGAATATCAAACTGTTCGTCAATTAGCCAAAAGTCTTTATGTTGACAATGCTTCATTAATTGCAGATTATGGTTTTAACGTACCATTTCCCCGAAGAAGATCTGAAAAATTAAGTAGGGTAGAGCAAGTTTTGAAAACTTTTGAGCATCATAAGTCAATCGCAATAACTCCATTAATTCCTGAATTTGTAATTGACAGATTGGCAGAAGCAAAATCTAAATTGGAATCTGCAATCGAAAATGTGAATTTGAAAAAATTGGAAGCTCGGCATAATGGCGATGTTTTTCATCAAAGATTCGATTCGGATACAAAGATGCTGAATCTTTTAAAAACATGGTGGTTTGCAACAATGGGCAAAGATCATCCAAAATTAACAGTAATTGAGATGGTAAATCCAAAGAAAGCCAGAAGAAGGAAAAATATTTGAAATGTTTTGTGAAAATTTCATTAATAATGATTTGGTAACTACTCAGCCGCTTTGAAATTTTTTGAGTTCTTTGTTATTTATAAGAAATAATGTTTCATTTTATCGAAATACAGATATTTGTAAAATGAAAATTATTTGAAATTCCCTACGTGATTTTAACTGTTCTATTTGTCAAAAGCACAATTTCACAAAAAAAATCCCTGCTATTTTTGGAGCAGGGAATGATTTTTTTTTGATAAAGAATGTTTATTCTCTTATTAATTCACGATTTACTTTCAATTTGATGATTTCTATGGCTTCTAATCCGTCATTATCAACAACTTTTACGGCTATTGTGTGATTGCCGGGCTTGAATTTCATAGTTTGAGTGCCATTTTTGTCCAAAATAACTTCAGCTTTGAATGGTTTATCTTCTTCATAATCCCAATCCCAAGCATACATCTCAATTCCTGCAGAGCTTTCGGCTACGGCTGTGAATATGATTTCATGTAAATCTTTGCTATCACTTCCTTTGTCAATTAAAGAAATTTTGATTTGTGGTTTTTTTGCAATTGGAACAATTTTATCAACTGTGATCAATTCAATTGTAACACCCATTTCGTTCTTGATTTTAGCAACTTCCTGAACTGCACCTCTTCCAAAAGTAAATGCAATTATGTAGCCGATTGGCTCTTGAGTGGATTTTTTCTTTTCAAATAACTGCGGCTCGTTTATTTGACATGAAGAAAGAAAGTTTTTGATTACATTTATACCGATATTATCAGAGCGTTTCACTTGAATTGGCGTTCCATCTTTCATTTTACCATCAAAACCTTTATCTCCACCTTTTCTACTATTTGGAATTCCGCCAAATTGATTAATTATCCAACTTTCAAATTCGAATGCTTCTTTATTGCGAAGTGTATCGTAGTCATATTTGTGAAGCTGCAAATAAAATGGCTTGGAATAAAGTCCCTGCTCTTTATCAATTCTCATTTCAGAAACTTTGATTGCCTGAACAGATTGATCGATTCCAATCCAATTACGGTTCAATTTATCGGCAACAACAACCGTTGTTCCACCACCTACGAATGGGTCAAGAATTGTATCTCCTTCGTTACTTGTTGTAAATATAATTTTTTGCAATAATTCTTCTGGCTTTTGTGTTGGATAACCAATTCTTTCAAATGCTTGTGAATTAATGATTGGAATTTCTAAAACATCAGGTGGAGCAACTTTTAAATCTTCTGTTTCACGAAATACTAACCTTGCATTGGGTAATTGTTTACAATTTTTTTCAAACTTTTCTTTATTGTAAATAATATATTGGGTAATTTTTTCCCCGTTTTTCCCTTTAACTACATTTTGGTCCCAGCCTTTATCAAATTTCTTTTTTTGGGATTCTGATGGTTCATGTCCATTCTTATTGAAACTATAATTATTAGATTTTGTGTACCAAAATATAGTATCATGCATATTTTGAAATTGTTTAGAAACATTTGTCCATCTTTTATAATACCATATAATTTCATTTCTAAAATTATTTGGTCCAAAAAGTTTATCAAGAATATAAACTTTGATGTAAGCATTAGCGTGCCAATCGCAATGCAAGTAAATACTTCCAGTGGGCTTCAAAAGTCTATGCATCTCGGCAACTCGTTCTTTTAACCAAGCTATATAATGGTCTATTCCACCGCTCCATCTATCTTCAAAAGAACGAACTTCTCCTTTATCGCCCCATATCACTTCATAATTTCTATTTGAAAAAAATGGTGGATCTAAATAGATTAAATCAATGGATTCGCTATCCATTTTTCTCATCACTTCAAGGCAATCGCCCAAAATTAACTGATTCATATAACTTTCTCAATTTTAATTTATTCCTATTGCAAATATATTGAAAATGTTTTTATTATTGAAAGGAAAAGATGGGCTTGTTTTGGAAAATTGTATTTCTTTATGCAATCCCTGACGGGATTGTTGGTGGTCGTGTAGATTCTAATACTACAAATATGTAATCCCTACGGGAATTTCAAGGAATTGTATTATTTATTAAATTATCAAATACTCAAATTGACAGAAAGAGTAAATTTGTTTAACTTGGCTGAGTAGTTACGAAAATTCAAAACGTCTTAACAGTTACAAAATAATAAGTTTTTTTAAATTGCAAATTTGGATGATTTCATAAACATAGTTAATACAACAGATTAGTTCATTTATGTTTTTTTTAAATATTTTTGAATTCAAACTTGAAAATAAATTAAGATAATTTATGTTTTTTTGAAAATTTTCCAAAAGAGTCCAAATCTCACTTATAATGCCAATGTTCAAAATCACAAAATTCAAAATGTAGATTCAGTGCGGAATTTGAGCAATTATTTTTAACAACAGAAGAAATATCCTATAACTTATTGAATTAAAATAATTAATAAATTTTTATTTTTGTTTTAAAAAATTTAGAATTTATAAGTCTATGTATTACTATTACTTTAAAATATCCAAAAGAAAAAAGTTCAAAAAAAAAATTAAATATGTTGATTTTTTTGCAAAAAAATTGGAAATTTAAATATGAAAGAAATTGAAAATTCAAAAAAGATAATTTGAAAAAAGTCAATTTCGGTGGTTTATAAGTTGAAGTTGTTTATTCGGATTTATTGTTAGAATAAACTGATTTTCAGGAAAAATTAATATTGAAGGATGTATGGTGAATTATACTAACAGTATTACGATGGATTTGTTTTCTTTTACAAGAACTGCGGATAAGACTTTGTCGAAGTCGGTATTAACCGAACAAATACAAAAGCCTGCAACTGCCTTGTGGAGCAAATGCCTGAAAATAATAAAAGATAACGTAAATGAATCGGTTTATAAAACTTGGTTTAAGCAGATAGAAGCCTTAAAATGGGAAAAGAATCATCTTACATTGATGGTGCCAAGTCAATTTTTTATTGAATGGATAGAAGAGCATTACTACGATTTACTCAAGAATACAGTTGCAAATGTTTTAGGTGAAAAAGCTGGAATTATTTATCAAATAGTAATTGATGATAGCAGTGATGACTCACTCGAAAATCGTACTATGAAGGTGCCCGGCTTCAAATTCAATCCCAAAACAACACAAGGCGTTATCCAATTTGCAGAGTCGAAAATCGAAAAACCTTTCGAAACAAATCTTCAGCCAAGATATTCATTCGATAATTTTGTTACAGGTGAGAGCAATCAACTTGCCTCCTCAGCTGCAATTGCAGTTGCCAAAAATCCCGGTACAACCAAGTTTAATCCTCTTTTGATTTATGGTGACACCGGTTTAGGAAAAACCCACTTAGCCCAAGCAATTGGCAATTTTATTGCTCAAGGAAATTCTTCGCAGAAAATATTGTTTACAAATTCCGAAAAGTTTTACTATGATTTTATCAATGCAATTCAAAATAACAAGCCAAGTGAATTTGTGAATTTCTATCGTTCAATTGATGTTTTGATTGTAGATGATATTCAGTTTTTTGCAGGTAAGGGAAAAACGCAGGTAAACTTTTTCCATATTTTCAATGCTTTACATCAGGCTGGAAAGCAATTAATTTTCACTTCCGACAGACCTCCAAGAGAATTGAAGGACGTTGACGAAAGGTTGATATCGCGTTTCCAATGGGGCTTAACTGTAGATGTTCAACCGCCAGATTTGGAAATGAGAATTGCCATTTTGCAGAAGAAAAGCTCCGATGAAGGT
>JANJUO010000044.1 GCA_024710535.1 bacterium | reverse complement strand
GCTGCAATTAAACAATCAGGAATCTTGATTTTGTGACTTAAACTATACTTTTTCATTAGTTCAAGAAATCTATTATTTATTCCAAAATTTATTGAAATTAATTGTAAACTCTCTATGTCTTTGGTTATTTGCTTAAGTTCCTTTTTATTTAAAGCACCATAAATCAATTCTGCTGCTGTAATAGAACTAATCGCAATATTATTAATCCCAATTTTTTTTAAGATTTCTGATATTAAAATATTTCCTTTATAAAATTCTATAATTATATCAGTATCGCACAAAACTAATTTTGAATTTTCCATGCTTCATTCCTTAGAGATTTGGCATCAATATTTCTATCTCTCCACAAACCCTCTGATTTAAAAAAATCATGGTTATTATTCTTGTTTTTATCTGTTGAAACGGAGTTATCTAAAGATTCAAAAATTTTTTCAACAGTAATACCTAATTTCTTCGCCAGTATTAGAATTAATTCCAAATCAGAACTCGAACTACTTTTTAATAAAATTGATTCCATTTTTATTTCCTTTTTTATACAAACGCTTTCTAAAAATTTATTATTAATTCGTCTCTCACCTCATCATCTCCCAGCAGACCGTTGAAGCCGAAGCGGTAGAATACTTTTTGATTAATCAATTTGCATAATAATATCTGGGGTAATTCTACCAAGTGGAGTTTTTTCAAAATCTTTATCGTAACTTATTAAAGTAAGTTTATTTGAAGTTGAAACATAATATTGCAGAGCATCATCAAAATCTAAATTGTAACTTTTTTCAATTTCAATGATACTATGAATTTCAAGAAGATTGGTATTGATAACTTCAACATTATTTTCAGACAAATCATCTACGAAACTTTTTAACGTATCAAATTTATTAATTCTGCACAAATAAATACTAATTGAATATAATGAGAAAGAAGAAATGAAAATTTCAGAATCTTTGATGAAATCCAGAAATCGCTCAACTTCTTTGGCTTTTTCTTGATTTAAAAGTAATTCAAGCCAGATATTTGTATCTAATAAATACATTATTTCTGCCACATATTTGATATTTCGTGTTGCAATTCAACAGAACTATATTTGGTACTTAATTCAGATAAACCGCCTGCCCAATCTAATTTGAATGATTTTGATTTCTTTTTTTTATTGTATTTATTGTGCAAGTATTCAGCATAATTAAATAAATCCTGACGAGCAGATAAAGGCAACTCTTCAATTGTGCTATAAATATCAAACATAAAACACCCTATGTTAAAACCTATAAGATAAACGAAATAACATATTTTCTATTTTTACTGCATCCTTATCTCTCACATCATCATCCCTCAGCATACCATTGAAGCCGAAGCGGTATTCGGGTGTGGCTTTTTGGGGCTAAATATCAGTATTAACAATTGCTTCATTATACAGAAATTCTGGGGCTATATCTGCACCATTTTCCCATTCTAACGTTTTACTTATTTCCGAGATTTTAAAATTTTTAAATTGATTATCTGCTTTTAATTGTTCAAATTGAGAACCCCAAAGTTCTTTCTCCAAGTTAACTATTCCTGATTTTCCATCATTGAACTTGACCCAGATTTTGTAATTTTCTGTATATTTAGCATCAATTATTTCAATAAATTTTCTCATAATTACTCCAAAGGTGATATAGTAATCAATTGTTTGTGTTCTCGTGCCAAGGACCAATTAAACATCAATTCATCTTTATGCAATTGGTACCACTCCAATAAAGCACTAAGTGCACGTCTTGGAAATTTCCCTTCTATAACACCAGTTTCAATTTCAATGGTAACTTTATATTCACCATATCTTGCATGGAAATGGGCAGGACTATGATCATTGTAAAGCATATAAACAACTATTCCAAGAAACCTTGATAACTCTGGCATTTTCACCTCGAAATTTAATAAACATAATATTTAGACAAATACAATTTAAATTTATTGTTGCAAAATATATATCATCATCCCTCAGCATACCATTGAAGCCGAAGCGGTAGTCGATGGTGCTGTTGGAGAAGAAGCGAGAATCATCATAATGTTACTCTAATACTTTGGTTTTATTACTTACAACTAAGGGTTGTCCATTTTTTTTGCTATTGATTATTACTTTTTCAACAGCTTTTTTCGTGCCTTTGATTACTTTTTCTCTAATTTCTTCATATTCCTTTTCCATATTTTCCTCCAATTTCTAACCAAATTTCTTGATTTATTTGTAAGAAGTAAAACTTCTTTTGTATCATTATCAATATAAAAATCTGCATTTATATCTGCTTTCATTTTAAGACTTATTCAAAAATCACATCCAATTCTTTCTTTTCCATATTATTCAAATCATTATCAAGATGATATATTATAATTTTATAACCATCTGAAGAAACTAATAAATTGCCATAATCATCAAATTTATTAATGTAAAATCCAGTTTCCAATGGAGCTGTATCTATTAATTCTCCTGTTAATGCATTAAAAACATATAAAAATCTATTTCCTCCATTTTCAAAAATCCGTAATATACTAAAAAGAACATTTTTGTTTTTATTATATTTAACCTTTAGAAAATGAGAATCTACACAAGGTTTGAACCTCCATATTTCTTCTTCATTTTTATAATTTATGGCTCTAATCGATGCAAAAGCTGGTATAACATCCAGTTTATTAAACTGATTTTTTGCAAAGTCAATCGAACTAATAGATTTAGCTGCTTCAGATATATAAACTGTAATATTGGAAAAACAAGCATCTAAACAAGCAAAAGATTCTTTACAAATTCTTGAAGCTTTTCTGCCATTTAAATAAATAATATATTCTTTAGATTCTAACAAATATACATCTTCATATAGGTTAAAGAAAATATTCGCAGCTCCTTTTATTTTTTCTAGCGTGCTTCCGTCATTTATACTGATTTTTAAAATATTTTTATTATCAATTGAAACAAATATATACATATTATCAATGCTAAATTTTACTTTTTGTATTTTTGAAATATCACTTCGTATCCAAACAATCGAACCATCAGATGTATGATACAAAACCAATCCTTTTTTCCTGTAAGAACCAGTAACTATATATTTCCCATCAGTTGAGATTGCTATCCTTTCACCCCCAAATCCATAAGTAGAATTGAATCGGCATATTTTTTCCCCTTTGCTGATATCCCAAACATCAGTTATTTTCTCAAATTCAGAAGCAACAATAAATGAACTCTTTGCTGCTATTTCTATATTGTCAATCCTTCCTTTCATATACCAAAATCCTTTCTCATTTTATTCATTTGTTTATGAATATCAACTTTTGAAGCTGTTCTTCTATTTTTATCTATCCAATCTTTCCAAACTTTATTCCAATTTCCACCCTGTTTCGTATGAATTCCACTTGGTTTTAACGTATGTTTTGCTTTAGCTAAAGTTTTTTTTTGAAATCTTCTATATCTAATCCTGCTCGTTCAAAAAAGTCTTTAAATTCTCTCGGAAGTAAATGATGTTCTTCTGTTTTCATACATCAACCTTGCAAGTACGATTTCCAGCGGCTTCGTTAATAGTTATGTCATTATCCAAAATAAAATATTCAAAAAATTATTACCAAGCCGTAGGAACAAATTCGGGAGATTCTTGTAATTTGATAATATCATCAGACACTGTTATAAAATAAATGCCTTTTTTTGCCAATTCTTTAATGTTGTCTTTGTTAAAATCAGTTGCTACAATAACACCAAAAATCTTCTTATCTTTATGTTCGGGAGTATGAATTCTATATTTTTCGATATGTTTCAATAATTGCTTCAAATCATCTTTTCT
>JANJUO010000035.1 GCA_024710535.1 bacterium | reverse complement strand
GGCACAAAAAGCAATGAACAACAATTGGAAAGAGTCAAATATTCCAAATCTTTGGGATGGAAAAACAAGCAGTAGAGTTGTTTCTGCAATTGAAAATTATTTTAATTTATAATTATGCAAATAATTGATATAATAAATACTGAAATCGAAGATGTTAAAGTTGTGCGTTTTGAACGTTTTGCCGATCATCGCGGATATTTTAGCGAAACTTATCGCAAATCGGATTTAACTGAAAATGAGCAAATTCCATTTTTGAAAAATGTGGAATTTCTGCAAACTAATGAAGCATTTTCTTTCAAAAATGCTTTTCGTGGTTTGCATTTTCAATACAATCCATTTATGGGTAAGTTAATTCGCTGTATTTCAGGAAGATTGAATGATTTTGCACTTGATATTCGCAAAAATTCTCCATCATTCGGAAAAATTATTGCCGTTGATATGCCTTCTAATATTGAAATGAAATATAATGAATGGGTGTGGCTTCCACCCGGCTTTGCTCATGGAACTTACGTTACAGAAAATTCTTTGATTGAATATATGTGTTCGGGTACATATAATCCCGAATGTGAAGTTGCGATTTCAATTTTTGCAAAAGATATTGATTGGGGATTTTGTGATAATTCAATCAAAAATATGATTTTGAATAAAGACAATTTAATTATTAGAGATAGAGATTTGAACGCAATTTCACTTCAAGATTGGTCAAATCATCAAGATTCGGATTTATTTAATTTATAAAAATTATATGGCAAATACTAAAGGCATTATACTGGCAGGCGGCAAAGGAACTCGGTTATATCCGCTTACATCAACATTCAGCAAGCAACTTCAGCCGATTTATGATAAGCCGATGATATATTATCCTCTTTCAACTCTTATGCTTGCTGGCATTAGAGATGTTTTGATTATTTCTACTCCGGAAGATGTTCCAAATTTCGAGAAATTACTTGGAAGTGGCGAGCAATGGGGAATCAATATTAGTTATATTGTTCAGCAATTTCCGGGTGGTTTGCCTCAAGCGTTTATTCTGGGAGAAGAATTCATTGAAAATCAACAAGTATGTTTGATCTTGGGTGATAATTTATTTTATGGGAAATTAGATTTCCTTAGAAATGGACTAAAAAATAATGATGGTGGAACAATATTTGCATATCAGGTTGATAATCCAAACAGTTATGGCGTTGTTGAATTCGACAAGAATCACTCTGTAATTAGTATTGAAGAAAAGCCGGATTTGCCGAAATCAAATTATGCAATTCCCGGATTGTATATATTTGATAATAATGTTTCTGCAATTTCAAAAGAATTAAAGCCATCTAAGCGTGGTGAAATTGAAATTACAGATTTGCATAAAGCATATCTGAATCAAGAAAAATTGCGAGTTGAAATGATTGGTCGCGGTGTTGCATGGCTCGATACCGGCACACCTGAAGCAATGCTTGAAGCATCGAATTTTATTCATTTAATCGAAAAGCGACAAGGTACAAAAATTTCATGTCCCGAAGAAATTGCACTGCAACAGCACTTTATTTCTATGGAAAAATATCTTGAAATAGTTAATAATTTGCCGAATTGCGATTATAAAAATTATTGTTTGAAAATAGTCAAGGAATATCAATGAAACTACTCGTAACCGGCGGCGCTGGATTTATCGGAAGTGAATTTGTCAGACAAGCAATTGGCAGAAACTATGAAATCGCAGTTGTTGATTGCCTAACTTATGCAGGCGATATAGCTCGACTTGATTCAATCAAAAATCAATACAAATTTTATAATTGCGACATTGCCGACAAAGCAAAATTAGCTATAATTTTTGATGAATTTAAGCCAAATGCAGTTGTTCATTTTGCCGCAGAAACCCACGTTGACCGCAGTATTTTGGATGCTTCACCATTTATGAATACAAATGTAATTGGTACAAATAATTTGCTTGATTTAGCAAAAAAAATGAATATTCAGAAATTCATAAATATTGCAACAGACGAAGTTTATGGAGAATTAGGCAAAGATGGACAATTCTATGAAAATACTCCGCTTGTGCCAAATAGTCCATATTCTGTGAGCAAAACTTCTGCCGATATGCTTGGTCGTGCTTATCATAGAACTTATCAATTGCCGGTAGTTACTTTGCGTCCATCCAATAATTACGGACCATGGCAATATCCTGAAAAATTAGTGCCTGTTGTGATTTTGAAAGCACTTCATAACGAAAAAATTCCAGTTTATGGTGCCGGATTGAATATTAGAGAATGGCTTTTTGTTTCCGATTGCTTTGATGCCGTAATGACTGCACTCGAAAAGGCAGAGTCCGGCTCTGTTTACAACATTGGTAGCAACAACGAAAAGCAAAATATTGAAGTTGTGAAATCAATTCTAAAATTATTAAATAAAGATGAAGATTTGATTGAATTTGTAAAAGACCGCCTTGGGCATGACTTCAGATATTCTGTAAATATTGATAAAATCGAAAATGAACTCGGTTGGAAACCAAAAATCAATTTTGAAGAAGGTATAAAAACTACAGTAGAATGGTATTTGGAAAATATTAATTGGGTAGAAGGCAAACTTGAATATCTAAGAGAATATTGGAAAATTGCGTATAAATAGGGCTTTGAAGATTTGGATAGCATCATCCCGAACATAATAATGAAAAAGTCAGTTGTTGCAACTGACTTTCCAAAATAATTTACTATAATTTTTTAATTTGTAACTTCGCCATATTTTTCAGGATATGGTGGCAATGGCAATGCTTCGGGCACACCCATAAGCGGATAATCTTTTCTCAATGGATAGATTGGCTCGCCAGTTTCGGGATCATTATAATCTTCCGGCATATAGAATCTGCGTAGAAACGGATGATCTTTGAATTTAATTCCATACATATCGAATGTTTCTCTTTCGTACCAATTTGCACTTTCCCAAATTGATGTAACAGAAGGGCATTCCGGCTTTTTCTCTTCAATTGGTACTTTGATGCGAATTCTATTTTTGTAAGTTAATGAATAAAGGAATATAACCACTTCGTATCTGAATGGTTTAGTAAGCCAATCGATAGCAGTTATATCTATACATTGCTCAAATTTAGTTTCTGGATTCTCTCTTAATTCTTTTGCTACTTCAAGCAAATATTGCTTTGGAACAATTATTGAAAATTGGTCTCTATGCTCATAAGTTTGTACATCCGGGCAAATCTTACCAATAATTTCAAGAACATTATCTTTATTCAGAGTCATTTTGTTGTTTTCCAGTCAAAAAAAAATAAATTTACAAAAAATCAAAAAGCAATTTAAGTATTTTTAAATTATTGTCAAAATAGATTTTGCTATAAAATTATCAGGATAATCTAAGTTGCAATTTTTAATTCAATTTTGCACCTTCGGAAATCCAATTACGCATACCAGTTTTATGGTTTTGGGTGAGATTTCCTCGATAATAATAAGTTATATGTAATGTTTCATTTTCCAAAATTTGTATGAATTGACTGCTATTCGGCTCGCCTGGAATTATAAATCCGGGTATTTTCATTAATTCAAAATATGTATCAAATCTCGTATTGCCGGCATTTGTAAAGCCATGGCAACCAGCATAAGTACAAGTAATTTTCAAAAATGGCTCAACGTGATAAAGATAACTTACATCTTTTTCAGGAAAAATAATATCACGATTAGAATAAACCCCCGAATCATCGCAAGCGGAAATCAGCATTACAAAAAATATTATATATAAAAACAAAAATTTCATTAATAACTTTCTGATAAATTTGGGAAATCATTATTTCTTACATCTTCAGCATACTGCTTAACGGCAGATTTGATTTCATCATTCAAATGTGCGTAGCGCCTAACAAATCGCGGATTAAAATCAATAGTCAAGCCAAGCATATCAGTATAAACCAAAATTTGTCCATCACAATATGGACCAGCTCCAATACCAATTGTAGGAATCGAAACACTATCAGTTATTCTCTTGCTAAGCTCGGCTGGTATTTTTTCTAAAACAATGCTAAAAGCACCTGATTCCTCCAAAAGATGAGCGTCTCGATAAATTTTTTCGGCTTCCTCGGGGTTTGTACCTCTTGCACGATAAGAGCCAAACTGATTAATACTTTGCGGAGTTAATCCCAAATGCCCCATAACAGGAATTCCTGCGGAAGACATTCTTGAAATAGCTTCAGTTACATTGTTCCCGCCTTCGAGTTTAACCGCGTGTCATCCAGCTTCCTTCATAATTCTTCCGGCATTTCTGAATGCTTCGTCAGCAGAAACTTGATATGTCATAAATGGCATATCTGCGACAACCATTGCACGCTCTGCGCCATTCATCACCGCTTTTGTATGGTAAATCGTATCCTCTAAAGTAACCGGAATAGTTGTTTCGTGACCTTGCACAACATTTCCTAAAGAGTCACCAACTAATAATATATCAACATGAACTTCATCCAAAATTTTTGCCATTAATGCATCGTAAGCTGTTAGACAGACAATTTTAACGGCAGACTTCTTCATAACTTTCAAAAGTTGTGTTGTTACTTGCTTTTTATCAAAATCATAATTACCTGTGCTCATTATACCTTCTTAATTTTTTCTAAATTTCGCATAAAATGTGGTTCCAGCCGATTCTTTCGATTCAAAATAGACTTTTCCGCCCAAATATTTTTCACCGAGTAATTTCATACTATATGTACCAATACCACGCCCAACTCCTTTTGTGGAGAATGAACGTTGGAAAATCTGCAATTGCACCTCGCGTGGCATAACAGTTGTATTGTGTACTTTGAAAACTATATAATTTTCATCTTCATCAACGCCAATTGTTACAGTATTATTCATATTCGAAGCTTCAAGAGCATTCTTGACCATATTCAAAATCACTCTCCAAAGCAGTGTTCTATCTGTTTGCAAATGAAGGGTTTCGCTAATTGGCATAACTGCAATTTTCTTATTGCCCAAAAGAAATTGCGAAGTAAATGATTTGCTCAACTCATCGATAAAAGGTTTGATTTGTACGCTGTCTATCTGAATTACCAACTCATCTTTTTCAGCCGATAATAGAATTTTTTGAGTACGAATTTCATCAATTATCCTCTCGGATAATCCGTAAATCACATCTTTGAATTCTTCTACATCTTCAGGAGCATCTTTTAAAAGTTCAGCAAAACCTCTCAAGCCTCCAGCAGTATTCAGAATATCATGGAAAAATATTCTTTCTAATGAATTTCTTCTTTTTTCATCGCTAATATCGGACAAAGAGAAAATTGCAAATTTCTGACCGCCCACTTCATAAGGCGTTGTCCATACGCGAAAATCATGGGAATTGCCATCTTTATCTTCAATTCTACATTCTTGAACATCCGATTTCCCATCCAAACTTGATAAAATTGCATTCACTGCACCACAAGTTTCGCATGCCTCTGAAGTGCCACAGCCGGCTTCAGTTTCAAATGAATGCTTGCAACTAATGGCTTCGCCGGGGCGCAATCCGTAAATATTATCTTCAGGATTTTTTCTGATAACTTCAAGAAGTGCAGAATTTGCATAAACAATTTGCCTCTGTTCATTCAAAATCATAAAAATATTCGGAACAGCATCAACGAAATCCTTCAATTGGGGCAATTGCAAAAATAGCATACATTGCGATTTCAATTTCTCATTGCTGACTCTTTCAGCAGGAGCGTAGTAAGTAATTAATTTTTGTGGTTCTTGCATAACTTTCAAAAAAAATAATTTCAAATTAATTTCAATAGTAACTATTAACTTTTTTTTTCTAATTATATTTTATATAGTATGCAAATAAATGTTTAATTGTAAAAAAAAAGTAATTTTTAATTTTTTATAATAATTATTGTAACTACTCAGTCATTTGAAATATTTTGAGTTCTTTGTATTTAAAAAGAAATCAACGCAAAATTTTATCGAATTACAGATATATGTAAAATGAAAATTCATAAAAATCCCAAAAGGATTACCTGTTTGTAACAAGGATTGCATTAGAAAAGAAAGAAACCCCTCCTAATCTCCTCAAGGGGAGGGAAAAAGACAGAAATGCAAAAAGTCCTCCACTTGGGGAGGATTTAGGTGGGGTTACAAACATTTATTCTCTATGTAATTTCAATGAATTTTATTATTTATAAAAATTATCAAATATTCAAATTGACAGAAAGAGTAAATTTGTTTAATTTGGCTCTTATCTAACTTAAGAAGTAAACATCCTATGTTTTGAAAAAATCGGATGTTTTATGAAACAGTTAGCTGTTATTTGCAAATGATTCTTTCATTTGAATACTGAGTAGTTACAACAAATTAATTATATTATAAAATTTATTTTATTTGGATGAAAAAAAATCCATCCCTCAAATTCTTGCTGAAGGATGGAATTTCAAGAATTCAAAAAGATTATTCAATTTTTACTTGATTAAGCCGATTTTTTCTCTGCCACCTTTTTTCATAGGGTCGCCATTTGGATAACCGAGTGCTGTCCAATTCAATCGCGTACCTTTTGAATGGCAATCGTTACATTTTACTGCCTGATTTTTTGGAGCAACTGCGTGATTTTGCGTCCAATACATATATGTTTCCACAAAACCAACTTCACCGGAAAATGGCAAATTAACAGATTTCATTCCGAGAGTTGATGCTTTTACCCAATCGTAAGTTTTCCAATAACCATCTGGACCAAATAATTTAGGAATAATCAGATAATTATTCACTTTATCGAAAGGTTGCTTGCCAACCATCTTTTTAAATGGATAAATTTTCGACTTTTTATCGCTGATATTGCCGTTCATTTTGTTCAAATAAACAGGAGAATTTGGGTCAATTTTATCGCCAGCAAGGTAATAATCTCCACTACCATCATACCATAAATATTCGGGAACTACGTTACCTTCCCATTTGAAATCGCCTTTCATTTTCGAATATGTATATCGTCCATTTTCATCTTTAACATCATCTTTCATACCGGCTGTTGACCAGTCCCAAAATGTTTTCGAAGGCATATTTCTACCATGGAAAGGAATATGGCAAGTTTCGCAAGCAAGTGAATTTGTGTGTTTGTTTAATACTTGATTTTTGTGAATATTTCCTTTGCTTGGGCTATGGCAATCTTCGCAAGAAATGTGGTTTGTATTTGCGGCAATCGAACCATGTCCGGCACCAGAAATTTTGTGCTTTTCTGTTTTATGGCAATTAGTGCACTGAAAGCCCAATCCACCAATGTGAACATCAACATCTTTGGTTGCTTTGAGCAATGCGGGATCCAAATCGCCATGCTTAACCGCTTCGCCGCCACCACCATTAAAATGGCAAGCACCGCAATTTTCGATAGTTGGTTTGCCAACACTTTGAGCAACTTTCAGCAAATCAACTTTAGGATCTGGCATACCTGCGGCAGTTGGTGTTTTTGTGTAGGTTTTTGTTCCGTCATGGCAGACAACGCAATCGATATTTTCCTTTTTTGTAAAATCAAATGAGCCATCTTTCCATCCATAACCCGGATGGCAACTTGTGCATCGTGGTTCATTTGATGGCACAGCAATACAGAAATTATTGATTAATTGCTTTTTGCCAAATTTCATTTTGCCTTTGCCTTTCATTTCGAATTCATCGCCTTCCCAATTCCAATGGCGAGTTTTCATAAAGTCAACTGCGGCATCATCATGGCACTCCAAGCACGCTTTTGTCAAATCCTGCGGAGTGGCAAATGGAGTTGTAAAATATCCACTATGATCGTGTCCTTTCTGAGAACTATTTGTAAAATAAAGTGTTGCGAGCATAATAACAGAAACTGCAACTAACGAATTCATAAAAAACTTTTTCATATATAACCTATAAATTTTATATTTAAAAACTATTTATACTATAAAGTATTATTTTTTTGAAAATTTCTTCCCTAAACAAATGTTTGAAAAGTTTTGGGAGAATTACAATTATTAAAAAATAAAATTAAACATATTTTTCATTTAATCCAAATTTATTTAAAATTATTTTTGTTTTTAGTGAGTAATTTTCTCGTTTCATGTGTCATTATAATAATGGGAAGTACAATTTTGAAAAAAGATTTTTTGGAATTTGAAGATTATGAAAAAATACTTGTTATTAATAATGATGTTTGCTTTTGTAGGATTGAGGGCGGAGAATTTGGATTCTTTAATCAACGCTTCCGGCTGGGAAGATTTTGGAGATTATAAAGCACAAAAATTGAAAATTGGCGAAATTACACACCGCCAAATCTCAAAAGATGGCAAAACCCTTTTCACAGCCGATTCAAATAAATACTTCCGTTTGTGGGATATGGAAACAGGTAAATTGCTGAAAAGCATTTATGTGGAGCATCAATTGCCGGTATTTCTTATGAACGACACTTTGATTTTGTATAAGAACGTTTATAATTACAATAATAATCCATACAGCATCCGTGATACAATACTTTATGGCTATTCGCTAACAAATAATCAAAATTACATTTATTTGATTCATAGGTTTTCAACGTCTTATGATACGAAAAGTCAAGATTATTTGAATTTATGCAATTTTAATATGATAAACGATTCAATTATTAGTATTCCTTATATAAAAAACAATACTGGTACCTCAGATTTAGATTATAGAGTTGCCGGAATTACATATAATATTAACACCAAAAAACCAATTGAATTGATAAAAGACCCAACTTTTACAAATCTACACTACTTTAATGATAATAAATTTATTTATGAATCTTTCTATTGGAAAAAAGATTTAAGATATGGTGACCCTGAAAGTGCTTTACAATATTTTTCTTTTCATAATGATACAGTAAAAAAACAATTCATAACTTCATCAGTAGATTTCAATAAATATAGTAGCTCCACAATAAGTTCAAAATTTGACAGATATTATTTTGCTGAACATGGAAATCTACTTACATTTAATTTAGCAAAGGGAATTTTTGTTGAAAAATTTAAAATTTTTGATACATTCACAAATATCATTCTAAAAAATGACAGTTTGATTTTTTCAATGGATGCAGTTGGTAAAAATATCATTGCATTCAATGTTAATTCAAAAACTTACATAAAAAAATCAATCAACAATTCACAAAATCAATTTTGCAAAGTACTTTTCAATAGTGATTCAAGTTCGCTGATAATAACAAGCAACTTAGGTAAAATAATTTACCATAATAATTCATTTTTGGATAGTTTATATACTAAATTCCAAGCTCCAAAAGGTGAAATTATTATGGAGAAAGAAGTGCAATTTCAAAATTTGAGTTCATTAGGATTTGATTCATTTATTTGGAATTTTGGCGATGGTAGCAAAGGAAGCTCAGAAGTTCATGCACGACATTTATTCAAAAAAGCTGGTAAGTTCAATGTTGATTTGATGGCGTTAAAAGGTGGTCTTTATTTAAGTTATCGTGATTCTGTAATTGTTCAGCCAAGTTACTTCCCAAACTTTGAAATAGATAAATCTTATGGAATTTCACCATTAACAGTGAAATTTAAAAATTACTCAGATTTTGAAGCAGATTCAATAACATGGGTAATAAATAATGGAAAAAAAATCTACAAAAATATTGAATCATTTGAGCATACTTTCGATTCTGTTGGCGTAAATATTGTAACGATGACAGTATATAAAGCAGAAGAATCATTTAATACAACACGATATATCAACGTTCATAAAGACAAAGAAATTGTATTTTATTCATATCCAGTTAGCATTGGAATTGATTGGTATTCGATGGGACAATATGGAAGAACAAGATTTGAAAAAATGGCAATTAGTGCAGACAACAAGTGGTTTTTTTATACAACTGGCTCAACTTCATCCAATGCAGGTACTTATTATGATTTCGTTTTAAGTCATGTTTTAAATGGGAAATATGCTCTTAAAAATAAATTTTTCGATTTGAAAAATGACTACTCAACTTTCAATTCTGGCATTGGGAATAAAATATTAATGAATAGAAAAGACTCTGTATTTGTATTTAATTACGCTGGTGAAAAACTTTTTACTTCGTATAACCCGGATAGCTTGATATTTACTCCATTTTTTAACAAAATACTTATTGGTGCCAATAATCGAATTATTACATTCAACAACAAGTATTTAGAAAAGTACAAAGAATTTGATTTATTAGAGATTAGTGGATTTGATGCGATTAAAACATTCAAACTTGTTTATAATTCAAATAGATTTGCGGAAAATCAAAACTTTTACATTTTTATCAAATCAATAAATAATGATATTTGGTGCGGAGAATTTGACGAAAATGGATTCAAAGAAAAGAAATTTTCTATACCTTACTTGAATTTTTCAGAAATTTATCTTACCAATAAAAATGAGTTCTACTTAATTGATGCGGCGTCAAAGTTGACTGTACTTGATTTGCATGGAAAAACCCTATATCAAAACAACAATTTTAATTTTCAGAATTATATACCTTATAAAGACGATATATTAGTGAAATTTGATTACTCGAAAAACGATTATAACTCGCATCCTGTATTTAAATTTGTAAATAAAGTAGGAGAATTGATTTATGAAGGAATCGATAAAAGTTACAAACCCAAATCCGAACCTTCTTCTTTTAAAGCATTTAAACTTTATGATGATTCATTTATTCTTTTGATTACTTTTGATGGCTATACATTTATGAATTATGAATTTTATGGCCTACCTGAACAAATCCCCGATGCTGTTCCAAATCAAGCAAATCCACAAACATTAACCCCAAATCCAGCTACAGATTTCATCTACATAAATCAAGTAGGAATAAAGAATTTGAAGATTTATGATTTGAATGGAATAGAACTTGATTGCAATGCCGAATATTTTGAAAATATGGTGAGAGTGAATACTTTTGAACTGCAAACGGGCATCTACTTTGTCCGCTATGAAATAAATGGCAAAATTTATTTTGAAAAATTTGTGAAAATATAAAATTAACAAACTGAATAAATTATAAAAATCAACATCTTTGCTTTAGATGTTAGTATTGTTTTTTGCAATATAATTCATTGCATTTTTTGACAATTGCTCAATGCTATTATCCTCAAACAAATTTTTTCGCCATTTTGTATAATCAAATTTCTCCCGATTGAGCATTAAAATGAATCTTTCAATCTCAACAATATCTAATTTTTCAGCAAGGGCATTAAAGCCCTCTTCCTTAATTACACTATCATTTCTCATTTTCTTCCTCTAAGTTTTGAATAAAATTCACTGGGTTAATTATATGAATATTTTGAATAAATTTTGATTTTTTAAGAATTCCTTTATCCGTTGTTATAAAATAATCACAATTTGTATCAATGGCACATGCTATATGGAGTGAATCTTTAACCCCGATACCAACATTATGCAATTTATTTGCAATATTTAGAATATTCGAATTTTCAAAAACATTAATGATTGAAATATGTTTCCATTCTAAAATTGACTTTCTAATTTCAATTGATGGATGAGCTGAATTTTCAAATTCAAGTATATATGACCATACTAAATCAATGATGTTATTTTTAATCAAGTCTTGAATAATTAATTTTGCCTCTGCTTCTAAATAAACAGTTATCGAATTAAAGTCATCAAAAGGTCTATTAAAACAACAATTATCAAGATATACTTGCAATTTATTCATAAAAGCAACACTCAAAATAAAACTCGTTTAATTGAAGTATAGATATTTTTTTTATTGTTTTAAAAAATGAACATAAAAAGATAAAGTATGATTTAGAAAATATTCCGTAGTTTTAAATAAAAAGTATATTTAAGAATTGAATTATAGAGCAATTTTGCCAATGGCATAGTTATGCACTAATTTTTCTAATAACTCTTTATAACTTATACCATATTGATTACTTTTGTCAAGGATAATTATAAAATCAGAATTATCCAAGGATAAGTTTATTATATTTTTTGATTCATCGCCTTGCGAAAAAAAATCTCTTAATTGATTTCTACGGATTTCGATTTCATTTGTGCTTTTCCACTCACCATTTTCGATTGATTCCAGCAAA
>JANJUO010000614.1 GCA_024710535.1 bacterium | reverse complement strand
CAAAATGATAGGCAAATCAGATACTTTGTATGGACCAATTGTAAGAGCATCGTGATCCGAAAGCCCTTCCATAATTTCATAAAATACACCGCTTCTATCACCGCTTTCAGCATGAGCTACGCCATGATTATCTGCATCAGTATGAGTTTCCGCGTGCTCGGTGGCGTTATTATTATGTTCAATATTTTCGTTACTCGCTATCTTAAAATCTAATTGGTTGTTTTTTGCCATTACACTTCCAAAAAATTTTCAAAACTTAATCATACAAAATTACGAAACCTTAACGACTTATTTAAATACAAAATTTCAAAAATTAAAAATAAAAAGAAAAAAATGATAAAACTTAGACTAAATGTTAGTAAATCTACTGAAATTAGTTTAATTATTCCTAAAAATATTCCTAAAGATAGTCCAGCACGTATCATAATTGATAAAACAATCCTTTTAAAAAATTTTTGCCATTCAAGATTTATTGCTTTTTTAATCACATAAATGGAAAAAAAAGTATTTATTGAATTTATTAGCAAACTATAAATTATGGATAAAATTATCAATTTCATTTTTTCTTTTTGTTAATTTTTCTAACAAATTTAAACATTGTATTCATCCCAACAACAAAACCAACCAATGTTAAGATCAACGTCCACATTGGAGTAGTGTGAAACTTGGGGTCAAGCCAAAAATGTCCAATTAATGCACCTGCCAAAATGGGAGCAAAAATTTCTGTTCCAAGCGATAAATAATTTGCATATTCTGCAAGTGATTTGGATTTTTTTTCATCATTCATGTCTAATCATCAAGTCCCTGGCAGAATGCCAATACATTTTTTCCCAAATCCGGTATATAATATCCGCCTTCCAATACTCCAAATCTACGGCTATGTCCCATTTTTTTTGCTAATAATTGCATTTTCTTACCTATTGCATAATAATCAAAAGTAAGCAATTTTCTTCCAACATCATGAATGTAGGAATCGAAACCCGCACAAACGGCAATAATATCCACATTTGGTAATTCTTTGATGAAAGCATCAATATCTTTTAAATATTGCTCACGATTATCAGCCATTGGATTCTGAATAAAGCATTTATCCCAGTCGCGAAGGCAATTAATTGTGCCATCTCCGGTATGAGCATCAAAATCCAAAATATAAGCCGATTCGATTCGATTTTCATTTTTTAATTTTGTGAGTGCAATTGCCATATTATTAAAATAGCAATGTCCCCAACTAAAACTTTTGTTTGCATGATGTCCGGGCGGTCGTACACAAGCAAATGCTGCAGAGCCGTTCATTGCAGTATCAGCGGCTTTGATGCTAACACCTGCCGCATATAATGCCATCTCGAAAGCTTTTGTTCTTTGCACGCCATCGATATGAGCTTGATTATGAACATCTTTAATATATTTCAATTCCGCCTGATTAGCAGTAACAATCTGAATAGAATTATCTTCATTTAATGAATTGATAATTGATTCAATTCTGCCTTTAGATGCAGCATTATCGTCTGCATAGTCAGTTTTATAAAATTCGCTATTGAATGTTACTATCAATTTAATCAAATCTCAAATGTTTAACAGAATCTCCGGAATTAATCAATTCCAATAGCGAATCAATACCAATATGCAAATGAATTTCTGCAAAATCTTTATCTACTTTTTCATCTGAAGACACAGTTTTGATGCCCTCGGGGATCATTGGATTATCAGAAGTTAGCAGTAAAGCACCAATCGGAATTTCATTTTTGAATGCAACTGTAAACAGAGTTGCTGTTTCCATATCAATGCACATTGCTCTAATTTTTCTTAAATATTCCTTGAATTCTTCGTCATGCTCCCAAACTCTTCGATTTGTTGAATAAACTGTGCCGGTCCAATAATCTTGTTTATATTCTTTGATCATCGAAGAAACTGCTTGTTGCAATTTGAATGAAGGCAAAGCAGGTACTTCGGGTGGAAAATAGTCATTGCTTGTTCCCTCGCCACGAATTGCAGCAATTGGCAATATCAAATCGCCAAGTTGGGTTTTCTTCTTCAAACCGCCTGTTTTGCCAAGAAATAATACTGCTTTTGGGTGAATTGCACTTAACAGATCCATTACAGTAGCCGCCATTGGACTTCCCATACCGAAATTTATTATTGTGATATTTTTTGCAGTTGCCGTTTGCATTGGCTTACCAATACCTTTTATCTCAACTTGAAATTTTGATGCAAACATTTCAACGTAATTTTTGAAATTAACAAGCAAGATATATTCGCCAAATTCATCAAGTTGGGTAGCGGTATATCTGGGTAGCCAGTTTCTAACTATATCTTCTTTAGTTTCCATTATTTGCTGTTGAATAAATCATCAATACTGGAAATTTTTACAGAAATATCTGTAGTTTTGGGTAGTTCATTTGCGGAATCAGAAACTTTAATTCTTGCTCGATCTTTTTTCCATTCGTCAAAAATTAGATTCAAAGCATTAATTCTTTGTTTGTTTAATTCTTTAAATTTATTAATGTCAACTTTCTTATCACTTTGGAAAGAATCATTCGAGCAAACAAACAATTCAATGGAAATTGCTCTATTAAATTTAATAACTTCTTTTAATTTATCAAGTTCTGCCAATCCATCGGTTGATATTTCGGCAGTATTCGGTTTGAAGATTTTGTATTTATAAATTTCCGAGCCAACTTTAATATTTTTTGCTTTCCAATCCACTTCGATTTCAAAATACTTTCCGCTATCAGGCATAGTCCATTCCATTTCTTCACGTAAAATGTTTGTTCCAGAAAAAATCACTTTATATTTTTCACCTGGCTTCAAAACTTGTTCGAATTGTCCTGAAATGGAATTCGAATTGATCTTGATTTTTGCTCCTTTTGTATCCCTTAATTCAATATTTATTGCTAAAGGAGAGTTTGTGTATAAGTCAGTTATTTTACCTTTAATCATTGCAGGATTGGAAAATAAACTTATTGACGAGAATAATATTAGTAATTTAACTGCTGAAACGAAATTCATATTTGCACCAATTCAATTTATAATTTTAAAGATTAACAAATTGTTAAATAATAGAACATTAAATACGTTTTAGCAACTTAAATGTTTTGATTAATTGGAATGTCAATAATGAAAAATCTAAAATATATAGTATTTATTTTTTTGAATATGATTTTTTTGAATTTATTTTCTGCAACAGATTATCATGACTCAGTGCTTGTTGTGAAATTCAAACCAAACAGCGAATATTTTCATAAATGGCAATTAAATAATAGAGTTGGAGAGATTTCCGATTTAAATAAATATATTGGAAATCATAATTCATCGGCATATATAACTGATGATTTACTAAAATTAATCAATAAGAAAGCAAATCCCGGTAATCTTTTTATTAATTCTAATCAAAACAAATTCGGACTCGATAGAATTGCTATTATCAATCTCAATTCTAATTCAAACCCAATTTTAATTGCCAAAAAAATCTCTTCCATAGATGATATTGAATATGCCGAGCCGATGTTCAAACATCACATTGATTTCAAGCCAAACGATACTGCATATTATATGCAACATTATATATGGCAAACATTTACTCATAAAGCATGGGACATTATGGATACCACCGGAAAGCCTACTTTGATTGCAATAGTTGATACAGGAATTTGGTATCATCATCCTGATCTCGAAGCAAATATCTGGAATAATGAAGGAGAATCAGGTCTGGACTCTTTAGGAAATGATAAAAGCGCAAATGGTATTGATGATGATCAGAATGGATTTATTGACGATTGGAGAGGTTGGGATTTTGGTGGAATAGATAATCAATCAGGACAAGACAATGATCCTCAGCCGGGTCATTCTCATGGCACACATTGTGCAGGAATTGCCGCCGCAGTTGCAAATAATATTGAAGGAATAGTTGGAGTTTCGTTCAAATCTAAACTTTTGCCTGTGAAAATTGCGTATGATAATCCATTTACTACTTCTCTTGTAAACGGTTATAAAGGTGTAGTTTATGCCGCCGCTATGGGAGCGGATGTCATTAATTGTTCATGGGGCTCATCCGGATTTTCTCAAGCAGAGCAAGACATTATAAATCAAGTGGTTGAGTTAGGCTCTGTAGTTGTTGCCGCCGCTGGAAATGATTACAGCAACTTGCCATATTATCCTGCTGGATATGAAGGTGTGGCATCTGTTGCCGCTGTTCATTGGAACGATAAAAAAGCAAATTTCTCAAATTATCATCATACAGTTGATGTTTCTGCTCCTGGAACGAGCATTTACTCCACTATTCCGCATTCATTATATACTGCGTGGGACGGCACTTCGATGGCTTCGCCTATTGTTGCTGGAATTGCCGCAATGGCACGCAAGAAATATCCATCATATAGCAATTTAAAAATAATTGAACTTCTAAAAGCAACTTGCGATAACATTGACAGTCTGAATCCTGATTATCTTGGAGCATTGGGAAGAGGCAGAATTAATGCATTCAGAACATTAACAGATAGCAATCCACGCTCTATATCTATTGTAAATTATACACTTAAAGATGAAAACAATAATGGAATGTTTGAATCAAATGAAAAAATTAAGATATTTTTTAAGATCAAAAATACACTTAATCCAATTAATAATGTCAAATTAAATTATGAAAAATCAAATTTGCCGCAACTTTCATTGATTAATTCTGAAATTTTTGCTGGAAATTTTGTTGAAGACGAAGTCAAAGAGCCAACTGAATCTATAGAAATTCAGTTGCCTTCAATTATTCCATACAATTATAATTTACAGATAGAAGTTTCTGTTGTAGATAATTCAGATTTTAAAATTTACACAAATGTAAATCTTACAATAAATCCATCTTATAGAACAATTTCAGCAAATAATATCCAAACAACTATCACAAGTCAAGGTAATATCGGCTATAATGATTTTTCGGATAATCAGCAAGGAATTGGTTTTTCATATAAGGGTAGCTCGAATATTTTATTTGAAGGTGCTTTGATGATTGCAAGTTCCGAGAATCGAATTGCTGATGTTGCTCGTGGCGCGTCTTCTGTTTATGGTAGAAAAGAATTTGAAATTGATTCTATTATTCAATCAATAAATCCGGGTTCAATTGCTCAGCAGGAAACATTTACTAAGTTTTTTACTCGATTAGATACCCTTCTTCCGCAAATGAACATTACTCATCGAGTTTTTCAATTCAATGAAAAAGATTATACCGATATAATTTTCTCACAATATGATATTATCAACAAAACCGATTCATATATTGATTCATTATTTACTGCGTTGTTTTTTGATTGGGATATTGGACCATCGGGAGCGGATAATGTTGCGAAATGGGATAGCGTTGATAATTTTGCTGTTATGCAGAATATCGTTGATAATACTTTGCCGCTTGCCGGCGTTTCTATAATGTCAGAAAACAAATTGAATTTTTTTGCTATTGATAACGATGGCAGAACCTCTGATAATCCTGGAATTTACGATAGTTTTACAAAAAAAGAAAAATGGCTTATGATGTCTAATGGTATAAAAAGAGCCGAAAGCAGTAGCACAGATGCTTCTATGGTGATTTCTGCAGGACCTGAAAGAATGCGAGCAGGCGATACGCTTCGATTTACTTTTGCCATTTTTGCTGGAAATTCTATCAGTGAATTGAAAATATCGAATAACAATGCAAAAAAAGCCGCTTCTAAGTATTTGAATTTTAATGGAAATTTCAGCTCAAAGCCAAATCATCCAGTAATCCAAAGTATTTATCCAAATCCATCAATTAGAGGTGAAGTAAGTATTTTATTCGGAATAAATAAAACCGAAAATGCCACTCTTGAAGTTTTTGATATAACTGGTAAAAAAGTAAAATCTATTTTTGAGAATAAGCAATTCGATTCAGGTTATCATATTTTGAAATTCAATAATGATAATTTTGCAAGTGGGAAATATTATGTTTCATTACGAAATGAAATTGGAAATTCTGGATTTTGGATAATTGTTCAAGAATAGCCATTTGATATCCAATATTATGAATGAATTATTTGCTTTTAATTGTTCCATATAATTGGAAAAATTTGGATATGGTAATTTCGTAACAAATTAACACGACTTATTTGTTATTTCGTAAAAAAAATGTTTTTTCTGTTCTCTCTCTCTGTCATTCGAAGTCTTGAAAATTGTCTGTTGAATTTGAAAGGGCAGAACACTGGCTCTAAATCTATGATTCGTTTCATCTGCAAATCTATCCATTCGGGCTACAGCAGATATTTTGCGAGTGATTCTTTGAAGTTTCTTTGTCTTAGTGTTGTACTCTATAAGTTTGATGTATTTCGAACCAAAAGAGATGAATCTCCATAACTCAAAAACCGATAAGCCGATTCCAAAGCTGATTTATATACTTTTTTGTAATTTTCCACTCCAACAAAAGCCGCAACAAGCAATAGAAGCGTACTTTTGGGAAGGTGAAAATTTGTGATTAATTTATCTACAATTTGAAATTTGAAACCGGGAACGATAAATAGTTGGGTTTTTCCATGAATTTGAGTCAAATTTTCTTTTTTCATAAATTCTAAAATTGCGGAAATTGCAATTTCCGGACTTGGCAAATCACT
The DNA here is from genome assembly GCA_024710535.1 of bacterium. GTDB lineage: Bacteria > Bacteroidota > Ignavibacteria > Kapaibacteriales > UBA2268 > JANJUO01. Next base: position 1,320 of record JANJUO010000614.1, on the reverse strand, counting down.
TTTTTTATACAAATTATAAGCGTCTTCTTGCAATACATTCAAATTATCAATCTGCAAATTTTCAAGTAACAATTTTGCTCCTAAGATGTAGAGTGATTCAAGAGTCCTGATTGAAGTAGTACCCGTCGCAACGATTGATTTTTTATTTTGAAGTGCCAAAAAAATTGTTTCCAAAGTATCTTTTTCAATAAAAAATTGCTCGAAATGCATTGTGTGTTCACTTATGAGATCGGTTTCTATCGGAAGAAATGTGCCTGGACCAACATGAAGAATAACTTCGGAAATCTTAATGTTCTTTTGTTTTAGATTATCAATAATTGCATCTGAAAAATGCAAGCCAGCTGTTGGTGCCGCAACAGATCCCTCATTTTTGGCATAAACTGTTTGATAACGAATATTGTCGAATTCAGTAGCATCTCGTTTGATATATGGTGGAAGCGGTATTTTGCCTATTGAATCAAGCATTTCGGCAAAAGTAATATTCCCGAAATTAAATTCTACATTTGCAATATTACCTGATTTTTCGATGATTTTTGCAATCAGATTTTCACCAATAATCAGAGTGTCGCCCGAAATAATTTTTCTACCACCAATTATACAGCTCCAAACACAAGATTGTCTGCTGTTCATAACTATTTGCGGATCATTTGAAGGCGCAATTGGCTCAATACATAGTATTTCGGCTTTGCCACCTGTAGATTTCAAAGCAGGAATTCTTGCCGCAATCACTTTTGTATTATTCATTACCAATAGCGAATTTTCTTCAATTAAATTATTTATATAATGGAAATTATGATGCTCCAAATTGTTTGAATTTGGATTAAAATATAAAAGTTTCGATTCATCTCGCTTCTCAAGAGGGTAGTCTGCAATTTTCTCTTTTGGAAGTTCGTAATCAAAATCATTCAAATCAATATTTGGTATAGCGCTCATCACAATTCCATTAATCTAAAATAACTTCACCAACAACACACTCAAAAGGTTTCAGTGTCAACTTGATTTTTCCATTCTGAATCTCATAAGAATTTTGAGTTAGTTCATCTTTGAATAGTTTTGCACCTTCCAAGATGTCAATTTCAACAATAATTTCATTTTCGCTATGGAAATTACCAGCAATCAAAATCTCTTTTTTTGTGGAGTTGCACCTTCTTAAAAATGCTACAATTTCTTCATGGCTTGTCTCCAGATCAACAATAGATCTGCTATTTATATTGTTTTCTTCCTGAACCAATTGCTTTTTTATTTTATTAACCTGCTGAATAAATTCAATAATATTTTTATTAGAATTCCAATTAAGCATTGATTCGGAGAATAATGGTA
>JANJUO010000586.1 GCA_024710535.1 bacterium | reverse complement strand
CTGAAATACCTATTGCTATTGCAGGCTTATGCCAAATTTTTTCTGAATATGTATAAAGTGTAAGAAATCTGTCCATCAATTGAATCAAACTTGAATGAACAGTCAGGAAATAAGTCGGTGCCGCAACAATCAGAGCATCGCTTGTGATTATTTCATCAATAACAAATTGCAAATCATCTTTGATAACGCAATCTTTGCTTTTTTCAACACAAGAATAGCAGGCTTTGCAATAATCAATTTCTAATTCAGTCAGTCGAATCAATCGCAATTCATGTTCAATAGGAATTTGAGCAGAAATTTCCTTTATTAGAATTTCGCTATTACCCAATTTCCTTTTTGATGCAATTAATCCAAGGACTTTCTTCATAATTGAATTATTTCATTTCGATTTTTAGATATTTTCCAGTTAAACTTTTTTTATTTTTGATTATTTGTTCGGGAGTGCCTTCTGCAACAATCAAACCACCGCCCTCACCACCTTCGGGACCCAAATCAATCACCCAATCAGCACATTTAATAACATCCAGATTATGCTCGATAACTATAACAGTATTTCCTTTTTCAACAAGCTTATAAAGCAATTTCAGCAAAATTCTAATATCTTCAAAATGCAGACCGGTTGTTGGTTCATCGAGCAAATAAACAGTTTTTCCTGTTCCTAATTTTGATAATTCAGTAGCCAGCTTTACTCTTTGCGCCTCGCCACCGGATAAAGTTGGTGCTTGCTGACCAATTTTAATATAACCAAGACCAACATCATTCAAAACCTGAATTTTCTTACTCAATCTTGGATTTTCCGAGAAAAAGTCAAGAGCTTCTTCGCATGTCATATCCAAAACATCTGCAATTGATTTGTTTTTATATCTTACGCTTAATGTTTCTCGATTATAGCGGTGTCCATCACATTCATCGCAAGTAACATAAACATCAGGCAGAAAATTCATTTCGATCTTCTTTATACCAGCGCCTTCACACTCTTCGCATCTGCCATCTTTGACATTAAATGAAAATCTACCCGGCTTATATCCGCGAACTTTCGATTCGGGCAATAAAGCATAGAAATCACGAATCATTGTGAAAATTCCGGTGTAAGTTGCAGGATTTGATCTTGGAGTTCGTCCAATGGGGCTCTGATCGATTTCGATTACCTTATCAACAAATTCCAAGCCTTCAACAGAAGTGTAAGGCATAGGAGATTTGTACGAATAATTCAATCTATTCGATAAAATTGGATAAAGTGTATCATTGATAATTGTGGACTTCCCGGAACCGCTCATTCCGGTAATACAAACAAATTTTCCTAATGGAACTTTCAAATCAACATTTTTTAGATTATTGCCCGAGCAACCATAGATTGCCAGAAAATTGCCATTGCCCTCGCGTCTTTCTTCGGGAATCTCAATCTCTTTGATTTTCAGCATATATTGAGCAGTATAAGATTCATCAATTATCTTTTTGTCGATTTTTTTCAATTCTTTAATTGATGATGATAAAATTACTTCGCCACCATGCACTCCAGCACCGGGACCAATATCTATAAACATATCAGATTGCTCAATCATTGCTTTATCATGCTCAACAACGATTACTGTATTACCTAAATCACGTAATTTTTTCAGTGAATTTATCAATCTGTTATTATCATGCTGATGCAAACCGATGCTTGGTTCATCCAAAACATACATAATCCCCACAAGTTTAGAGCCAATTTGCGATGCCAATCTAATTCTCTGCGATTCTCCACCCGATAATGTTCTTACCGATCTCGACAAAGTTAAATAAGAAAGCCCAACATTCAGCAGAAATTCCAATCTCGATTCGATTTCCTTGAAAATCAAATAAGAAATTTTCGATTCTCTCTCTGTTAGATTTTCTTTCAATTTCGAAAACTCATTTTTTGCCCTTTGAATGTCAAAATTTGTTAAATCTTTTATATTATAATCATAAATTTTCACAAATAAACTGCTTTGCTTCAATCTACCACCGTTACATTCGGGGCATTTTGTCTGTGTTAGAAATTCGCCAAGAAATTTCTTGATTGCGGCAGTGGGAGGATTTTCATAAATACCAATCAGATTTTTTATAACACCGGAATAATTAATCTTAACTTTCGAGGAACGATAATTTTTCATTTGATAATCGAGTTCGATATCAGTTTCATCGACTCCATTAAATATCATATCAACTTCAAAGTGAGAAAGATTTTTGAACGGAGTTGTCAAAGAGATATGCTTTTGATTAGCAAATGAACGCAGTTGGGACCATTGCCAATTATTTTGTGTTTTTCCAAGTGGAAGAATTGCTCCATCTTCCAATGATTTGCTTTTATCAGGTACAAGTAAATCTATATCGAAAGTTTTCACCTCGCCAAGACCTTCGCAAACAGAGCAAGCACCATAAGCAGAGTTATAAGAAAACACATTTGGCGCCAAAACCTCATACGCAACTCCGCAGCCCGGGCAAGTGTTGTGAATACTGAACAATTCCGGCTCGCCAAGCAATTGATTATTTTCAACAATCAAAGAAATAGTTCCTTCGCCTCTACCTAACGCAAGTTCGATAGAATCGTTCAATCTTTTTTCGGATTCTTCAGTGTAAGTAAGTCTATCCACAACCAATTCAATATCATGGATGCTGTATCTTGAAAGTTTTAATCCTTCTTTGAGTTGCTTGATTTGCCCATCTATTCTTGCTCTTGTGAAACCTTGACGAAGAAGCATTTCAAAAAGATCTCCATAATGTCCTTTTCGTCCCTTAACAAGCGGCGCCAAAATTATAATGGTTTGATTTTTGAATTTACTATTTATATATTCGATTATTTCTTCTTTTGTGCGTCTAACAACAGGCAAATTGCAATCAACACAATATTGAATACCAATTTTCGAAAAAAGAAGTCTGATATAATCATAAATTTCAGTAACAGTGCCAACAGTTGAGCGAGGATTGGTACTGATTGACTTTTGCTCGATTGAAATTGCCGGAGATAGCCCTTCGATAATATCAACATCCGGCTTTTTCATCATACCCAAAAATTGCTTTGCATAAGGAGAAAGCACTTCCACATATCTTCTTTGCCCTTCGGCATATAATGTGTCGAACGCAAGAGATGATTTTCCCGAGCCACTTGGTCCGGTAATAACAACAAACTTATCACGTGGGATTGTTACATTTACATTCTTTAAATTATGCTCTCTGGCGCCACGAACTGTTATTTCGGTAAGTTCATATATGTTTTTGTCGGAATCTTCCGGTTCAATCTGTTCCATTTTATTCAATTTCTTAAATCAATTACTTATTATTAAATCTACTAAAATACAACTTATTCCGCAAAATTAAAAGTATTTTTTCTTTTTTTTACTATTAAAAAATTGGTATTATTACCAATCAAATTTGTATTAATTTAGAAAATTGAATTCAGATTGTATTTTAGTTCGATTTTAGAAATGGACATTGCTTAAAGGGGCAAAAGCAAATCGTATTTTGATAAACCAGCAGAGCTTGCAAAATGTGTAACCTGCATATAGTATATAATTAAGTTTCATCTTGAAAAAGCCAAATTTATACTATATAAAATCAAACAGGAATATTTTATCTACTTAAATTTTATTGGTTTAGTAGAACAGCATTTTAGTCTATTGCTAAAATATATACTTTTGCAACAAATTGCTAAAGCAATACATTAAAGTCTTCTTTAAGTTTATTATATTTTTCAATTTCAATTTTCAAGAATTTGCTTGCTTGTTTGCCGATGAATTCTCGAAATATTTTCAAATTTTCTTTCTCTTCTGTTTCATTTAACGCATTAATATATTCTGCTCTATCTTCTGTAAAAATTTTAATTAATGGTTCTTTGTGGTATAGCTGTATATAATTCATCAATAATCTTGCAGACCTGCCATTTCCGTCTCCGAATGGATGAATATTTACTAAATTATAATGCAGATCTGCAGAAAGTTTCAATATTTCCATACCTTTAACATCATCAATCTTGTCGTTTATGGTTTTGCATAATTGTTCTAATAAATCTGGCACTTTCTTGAAATCCGGAAAATATTTTTTGTCCGCATACACTTGTGTGAGTCGCAAATCTCCTTTAGATGTATCGAAATTTCCTGAGATTGAATTTGTGGCGCCTCCCGTATTCTTCATCACCAAACCCCCAATTTCTTGGATAAATTCAATTGATAGTTTGCGTTTTTGTTTTGCTTGTTCTTTTATAAATTGAAATGCAGCAAAATGGTCTTTTATCATTAAATGGTCAATAAGTGGTTTTCCAGCCGCAGTTATATCATCTTCCAATAGAACTTTTGTGTCAGTCTCACTCAAAGAACAGCCTTCAATCTTTGTTGAATGCCAAACAATAGAAATAACACAAAACTTCTAATAATCAACAACATTTTGCAAATTGAGATTCTTGTATTCATTGAATAACTTACTTAATTCAAACCACATATTATTTTTTCACATTAATTTTGAAATTTATTTAAAAATTAAATACGAAAAATATGTTAGATTTATTTTAGATAAAATATTTTATTAATAGTCCTCTTGCATATATCCTTCATAATAATAGGATTGCCCAATGCATTTAAAAATTATTTCCCTATTATTAATATCTTCGGTTAAATTGGTAGATAGCAAAGTTATGATTTACAAATCTCAATCCACCTTTCGATATATTTTTTGATCGAATTTTGCCAGCAAAATCGTATAATTTATCAAATAAATATTCGTGTATTTGTTGCAATCCTTCAGTTTTACCAACTTCAAATTTATCAATATCGTCTGTTTCAAATAAACGATAAGCGTTTGCAATACTTTTTTTTATCAATATTTATCGCAATAATCTATAATTTAAATTCAGGGAATTCAAAAATATTTATTAATATATTAAATTTGGGATAATTGATTTATTTGAATTCATAAGAT
>JANJUO010000574.1 GCA_024710535.1 bacterium | reverse complement strand
AAAAAAAGCCCCGCCGGATGGCAGGGCTTATCAAATTTGAACGGAATAATAGTGGGATTACTTAATAATTCTTACTTGAGTTGTGAGAACTATATCACCACTTGTCAATACTACTGTATAAGTGCCGGCTGGATAATCTTTGCCGTTGATACTCAATTCATGATCACCTGCTGTCATTGTGCCGTTTACAAAACTTGCTACTTCTTTACCGCTGAGGTCATACATTGATACACTTACTTCCATTGTATTGCTTAAGCTGTATTTCATTGTACTGATTGAATTTACTGGATTTGGTACTGCTTCACCTAAGAATGCATTTCCTATGATGCCATCCATTGTTACTACTTTTTCATTGCTGTAACTGTAGCTACCATCTAAATCAATCATTTTCAAACGATATACATAGCTCTTGCCAAAGTCAACTTTGTTGTCAACGATTGGACCATAGAATGTTGTGAAGCTGCTTTTGCCAGCCGCATCTACTTCGCCAATCTTTGTAAATTCACCTTTGCTATTGTTTGTCAATTGTGCTTTTTCTACTTCGAATTTTGCACTATTGAGTTCACTTGCTGTGCTCCAGCTAATGTCAACGCGTTTGCCAGCTTTGTTTGCTTCGAAGCTTAACAATTCTACTGGTATTACAACGCCGCCATTACCTTCGATAAAGTCTAATGAGCCACGCATTGCACGTTCGATATTGCCAAAATGTCTCCAATCCAAGCCCAAATAAACTACGTTCATTTCTAATGTTGCTGTTGCGATACCAGCCATTCTTGCTTCATCTGGCCAATCTGGATTTGTAGCACTTTGATAACGTAATGCTATCTTTGAAATACCTTCACCTGTTGCTATGTTGAATAAGCCAGGTTGGGATTCATTGTCTCCTACATATCCAGTTGAGATTACGTCATGGATAAAGTCACGTGATACTGCCATACCTTTCAATTGTTTGCCAGTATAGTATGCATTTGCGCCCAATGGGTTGCCAGGGAAGCGGTTTGATGCTCTTAACACATTTGCTAAGTATTTGTCATCGCTGTCGATGGCAGGATTGCTTCTTACCATTTCTTGGCTACCGATTACCAAATTCTTCTTATTGTCAACTAGACCTTTGCCTAAGTATGATTCTAAGTCGTTTTTCTGTAATCTGGTCATTGTTTTATCATCGCCATCACTATAAAGTAATGTTCTGAAGATATCATAATTTACTGCACGTGCTTCCCAGCCGTTTCTATAGAATACATCATAATCGTATTGATTCTTTGTTACATCCAAGGTCCATTTCAATTTGGTTAAACCATCTACTACTGCTTTATGGTTCAAGCCAGCTGCTTTTTGGTCAACACTCAATAATGATGGATTTGTTACCAAATCTACATATTGTTGTGAGCTTACACCAAGCATTATTGGGCTACGACGAATGTAGAATCTTACATATTTTTCTGTCTTATTGTTTACGTTATATTCATCTGATTCGCTTACTACTTCAATCTTGTAGAGTGGAGTTACATTTGCGGTCATTCCTGTGAATTGTGGTGCTACACTATAGCCACCTAAATCTGAATAACTCTTTGGAACGAATTCTTTGCCTAAGCCGTTTGCCAAGTTGAAGTTTATTTCGTTATTCAATGTTGGTGCCAAATTCATTGTTAATGTTTCGCTTAATTCACTTACCCAACCACCGGTTGCGCCTTCTCTGTAGATATTTACTGTGAATTTCTTGTTTGCAAATGCAAAGTTTCCACTGTTTCTGATTACTGCTGATACTTCTACTGGGGCTGTTGTCATTATATATTCTGCATCGCTGAAGGTTCCTGCTGATGCACGATATTTTCCTGGTGCAGTGATTGTTAGTATTTCTGCATCATTATTAAACAAGTTACCGTTGAATTCAATTGCACCAATATCATATCTTGAGCCGGCTACACCGCGTACGTTTCCATAGATATCACTGGTTACTTCTGCTAATCTTTCGCCTCTTTGAGCTAATACTGAACCGATTACATTGCTCTTTACATTCATTGTTTCAGGGGCTTGACCGATGAATACGATATCTTGAGTAAAGTCTCTTACTGAGGTTGAGTTATACTCTTGTTTGCTTTCCATCTGCCATTGACCTAAGGTCATATATTCGTTTCTTGTACCCATTTCTACGATTTTGTTCTTATAGTCTGTTAATACGTGGCGATATGCTGCTACGTTTGATGTACCAAACCAATATACGTTATAATCTGCATTTAATGTACCTTTTAAGTCACCGTGTACGAATACACCTGCGGCTACTGAACTCGCATCACTGATTGTTTTATCTGTGATTGAGATTGCGTTATTATACATTTTTGCATTTGTTGTTTGTTGCAAGCCGATACCTGCTACCAAACCGGTTGTATTTTGATTATCTTCGCCGATCATGATTGTGTTGTTTGATACACTTAAATCTTTAATCATAAATGTACTAACTTTTGGTGTTACCATTTTAGTTAAGAAGTCACTTACTGTATGATCTCTTTCTGTGAACACGTGAACACCTGCACGTAATGTGCTGGCTTTTGTGCCTTTTAGATTCCATACTGCATTGCTGATGATCGATATCTTATCATTTTTGTGTGGATAGTAGCGGAAGCCACTGCCTTGTGGATAGCGATTTTGTGCTTGTTCTACCTTCACACCATAAGCAAAATCTTTACCAGTTACATCATTTACTGTATTGCCACTTACTTGGACATTTACGTTGTTGTAACCAAAGAAGTCTTTACTGCCGGCGCCACCGATTTGAACACCTGCGGACTGAACGCCGCCTACTCCACTGATACCATAGATTGTGTTATTGTTTACTTTTGTGCCATCTTCGTGACCTAAGAATACACCACCACCACTTACATTGCTGATTGTGTTGCCGATGATTTCAATGCCTTCGTTATAATAAGGGACGTAATCTTGCTTACCAGCATCTCTCAATGGACCAATACCAAGTGATATTACACCCCAGCCGAAGCCGTTGATTTCGTTATTATGGAATTTGTTGTTCTTATTCACGATTGTATCTAATTTGATATTTTGTAAGCCGATGATCTTTGCTTCTACTTTTACGCGGTTTACGATACCGGCTGAGAAGCTCTGTACGCCTGTTTCAAGCAATAATGTATCTGGTTGGAAATAGAAACCGTCAACGATTGAGAAGCTGGTTCCTGGTATCCATACTGAATTCTTTACTGCAGGTTTGCCATTATCCATCAAAATATTTTTAATTGTGATGTTTTGTGAGCCTGAGTTCAAATAGAATACAGCGCCATGTGCATAAGAGTTGCTGTTCAATACAAACTTCAATGATTTGTTTGAGCCACCATCAAATGTGATATAACCACCATTATTTGAGAATTTTGTAAAGTAGCTGTTATCACTGTTTTCTAATTGTACTGAATATGGATTCATATTATTTAATGATTGACCCATAAATACACCTTTACCACTACCGCTATTCAAGTTAACTACTACCGAACCGCGACTAACTGCACGCTCTGCACTTGGTTTGAATGTCAATGTTCTGTATGTGCCGCTTGCTGGGTTATAACCTAAGCCAAGGATTGTTGTTGACATATCCCAAGCTGGCTCATCAAAGTTTTTGCTTGTTACATTATAAACTGCATCTGTAAATTCGAATGTTGCTGAGCCTGCTAATCCGAATCTATATAATGCATTCATAACTGAGTCAACTGAAGGGAAGTTTCTTGCTTGACCAAGTTTTGATGTACCAACTGTGTAATTACCACTAATACCGGGAACGATAGTAAAGAATACTGTTAATGTATCATCTTTGCCAATCAAGTCATCTGGATGGCTGATTTTCAAGAACATTTTGTAGTTGCCCGGTTTGTCGATCAATTCTGGTGGAAACGCAATTGATTTCAAATTGTAACGACCTTGTGGAATATCTTGTACGTTCATATTTCTTTCTATTTTGATTCCACTTGGCAATTCTTCGATTGTGATTTTAATTGGACAGTCGGTAATATCGCTCACGCCTTCATTTTTAATTGTTACTGTTGGACGGAATGGACGACCGGCAATAATTACGCTTCCTTGTGCAGGTACGTCTATTGTATTTGCAGCTGCCTGAATTTCGTCTCTGATTTCGAATGCATAACCGAATGGATCATCAATTCTTGGGAATCTATTGTTATAGCCTTCCAAATCTGTTGCTGATTTTAATTCCACTCTGAATACTGTTTTATATACATCTGGATTATTGAATGAACCACTTCCAAAGTCAACTAATCTCTTTTCTTTCGGCATCAATAATACTAATGAACCATCTGCTGTATCGAA
>JANJUO010000546.1 GCA_024710535.1 bacterium | reverse complement strand
GACTGATACCAGATAATCTATAGTAATCTAATCTGATATTACTTTAGATACCGATTTAAGCTAAGATAGATTGATGATAGGACTGATACCAGATAATCTTTAGTAATCTAATCTGATATTACTTTAGATACCGATTTAAGCTAAGATAGATTGATGATAGAACTGATACCAGATAATCTATAGTAATCTAATCTGATATTACTTTAGATACCGATTTAAGCTAAGATAGATTGATGATAGAACTGATACCAGATTGGAAATTACAATGAAACTCTACCACTAATTCAAGCAAAAACTACTACTGATTCAATAGGAATGCCTACCACTAATTCCAGTGAAAACCAACTACTATTTTGCTGAGGATGATTAATCGAAATTATGATAATTGTTCCATTTGAGTTACCAAGTGTCAAAAATTGACACTTGAGTATTACATAAACTTTAATAAAAAATTGAACCTTGAAGAAGGAAAGAACTAATATTGACATTCCAATTTTCAAATATAAACAAATTTGATTTTTTTTAATATCATTAATTCTTTGATATATGAAACAAACTGAATCCCAAAAGTATTTTATCCTGAAATTTATTAACAGTGCATATTCCAAACAAACCCTACCACAAATTCCAGCGAAAACCTACTACTATTTTGCTGAAAATGATTAATCGAAATTATGATAATTGTACCATTTGAATTTCCAAGTGTCAAATATTGACACTTAAGAATTAACATTAAGTTTAATAAAAAATTGAACCTTGAAGAAGGAAAGAACTAATTTTGACATTCCAAGTTTCAAAATAATAAAATTTAATCTACTATACTTGAAACTTAAAATTGAAAAGGGACTAAACAAATATTCCATGATTTCAAAAATTAATGAATTTTCTGATCTGGTAATTTAGTCATACAATTTATTGTTGAAGATTTACTATATCCATATAAAACTCTCATCGCCACAATGATAGGAAAAACTTTGACACACCTCAATTATATGGGATTAGGTAAAAAAGTTTACTGATTCTAAGGAGGAAAAATGTGTTATCTTTAACCCCTCTTAAATTATCACGAAATAATTTTATCTTTGAATTAAAAGATTCAGCTTAGCATTTGTGTTTCGATTTACAAAAAATCCAAGAATTTTGTCCATTACGTCAAAAGTAAGAATGAAAATTAAAAAGAGAAGTAAACAAAATTATTGGCTAATACAAATTAGGATGGAAAATTTATTAGAAAAGTTGGAAAAATAATATTAATTTTGCAATACCCTTGACCGGATATTTGAAGGAATATGCGGAAATTAGATTTTTTTTATTTGGTTTTGATTCAATGGTCTAAATTTTGGGGTAAGGAGAATAAGTTAAATTATAAAATACATAAAATAGTGAATAACGAGCAATTAAATAATACATCAATCATTCCTTATACACAATCAAACATCGTTCGTGTAGGAGTGTCTATTGGAATTACAAATAAAATATTATTTGGTGACATATCTAATTTATTCAACGAAGCTTTTTGTAAAATCAATAGCAAACAAATTATTTCTGTTGATAAAGACTATCTATTTTTGTTGGAGTCAAATCCTAATCATAGAATGAAAAGCAAATATCTATTTGAAGCCAGCGATATAGTACATTATAAAGAGGCAATTGAAATTTTTGAAACAATACTTAAAATTAAGCCAAATCATTGTATATCTTATGATATGATGGCTATTTGCAAAAAAGCCCTTAAGAAATACGAAGACGCAATTGAAGATTTTAATAAAGCAATTGAAATAGATTCAAATTATTTTTACGCATATAATGGGATGGGTATTGCAAAGTATTATTTAAAGGATTATGATGGGTCTATTTCAGATTTTTCTAAAGCAATTGAGATAAACCCACAATATGAAAGTGCATACACTAGCAGAGGAAATGCAAAAAAAATTTTACAAGATTATGTTGGATCAATTGAGGATTATTCTAAAGCAATTGAAATAAATACGCAATTTTCAATTGCATATTATAACAGAGGCAATGCAAAAAATGAACTTAAAGATTACAAAGGCTCAATTGAAGATTATACAAAAGCTATTGAAATAAATCCACAATTTGCAAGTGCATACTTAGGTAGAGGCAATACAAAATATGAACTTAAAGATTACAATGGTGCAAATGAAGATTATACAAAAGCTATTGAAATAAATCCAAAATATTCAATTGCATATCACAACATAGGACTTTCAAAAGCTAATTTATTAGATTACAAAGAAGCATTAGCAGATTATACAAAAGCAATTGAAATTGATCCGCAATATGCTGATGCATACTTCGGTAGAGGATATGCAAAAGATAAACTAAAAGATTACAATGGCGCAATTGAAGATTATTCAAAAGCTATTGAAATTAACACAGATTATTCAAGTGCATACAATAACAGAGGCAATGCAAAAAATGAACTTAAAGATTACATAGGGGCAATAGAAGATTATACAAAAGCAATTGAGATAAACCCTAAATATGCAATTGCATACAATAACAGAGGCAATGCAAAATATAACTTTCAAGATTATGTTGGAGCAATTGAAGATTATTCAAAAGCTATTGAAATGAATCCCCAATTTTCAAACGCATACTTTTATAGAGGTATCGCAAAAGCAAAAATTGGCGATTTAGAAGGTGCCAATAATGATAAATTAACTTATGAACAACTAAAGAATAAATAATTTATGCAAACAGAAGCAATTTTTGAAAATATCTCAGAACGCATACAAGAAGAAATTAATCAAGCACAGAAATCTGTTTTCATTGCAGTAGCATGGTTTACCAATAGAAATATATTTAATACATTGCTAAATAAAGCAAAAAGTGGCTGCAAAGTTTCTTTGATAATTTCCAATGATAATATAAATCTTAATTCTTTGATTGATTATGAACAATTAGTCAATTTTAATTCATCAATTTATAAAATTGGTAATGGTGCAACTGAATTAATGCACAACAAGTTTTGTGTTGTTGATTATAGTACAGTAATTACTGGATCCTACAATTGGAGTTATAAAGCTGAAAGTAATTTTGAGAATGTTGTAATTACAAGTAATGACTCAATTTTAGCACAACAATTTATTTCTGAATTTAATAGAATTCGCCAAAAATATTATCCAGATATAATTGATAATGAAAATGATTTCCCAATAACAAAAATCATAAAAATGTTGGAAATTCTCAAAAATTACATATTACTTGAGGATATTGAAGAAATCACAAAAGTAACTACAAAACTTATGGTATATGGTTTTAATTGCGATATCAGAGAAATAATTGATAATTTAATTCAAGAAGAATATGCAACTGTTATAAACAAAATACAAAGTTTTATATCAAAAAATTTACAACTTACAATTTGGATTGACCCAGAAGTTCAAGCATTGAAGATTGAAATAAAGAATTTAGAAAATCAAATTAACAGTTTTGACAATGAAAAATCTGAACTTGAAAAATTATTATCAGAGTTTCAACATCGTCATTCAAAAGAATTAGGAGAAATAATACTTGAAATTTTAAAATTGAGAAAGTTGAAATACAAGTCAGATAAAGCAAAATATGAAGACGCGGAAAATGATGAAAAGAATTATAAAAAACAAGTTAAAAATGAGAAAGAAAAAGAAATTTTAAATTTATCTGATTTGCAAAAAGCAGAATTAAAAAAGAAATTTCGGATGGCGACTGTATTATGCCATCCAGATAAATTTGCTAATGAACCATTAGAAATTCAAAAACAAGCAGAAGAAATATTCAAAGAATTAAATAATGCAAATGAAAAAAATGACCTTAAAAGAGTTACTGAAATATTGTTAAATCTTGAAAAGGGCATTCTTTCAACTACCAAAGGTGATAATCTTACAGACAAAGATAAACTTAGAGCTACAATAAATAAATTACGTGCAAAAGTTAAAACTCTTGAAACAGAGATTATTGCAATCAAACAAAGTGAAACATTTAATACTATATTTAATATTGAAGATTGGGATAGTTATTTCATCAAAACAAAGAAAAAATTACTTCGAGAACTTGAAACTTTGCAAATTGAAATTGGTACTTTTGACTAAAAAAACCGAAAATAAAGAGGAAGGAAATTGATGAAAGCATCAGAAATTTCCTGTATATTTCTTATTTTACATTCAAGCAATTTGGCAACGATAGTTCTATTGTCTTTAGAATTCAATATTTGATGATTACCGAGATATAAAATATCCCATAATAAATAAGTTGTAACAATAGAAGAAAGAAAAAAATTATTCTGGCAAATGTTTTCACATTTTATTGAGGAAAATGATACCTGTAGAAAGCTATACAATATTTGTGTAAATATATATTAGACTTTATATAAGATTAATCGAAATTTTTTTTATAATTTTA
>JANJUO010000529.1 GCA_024710535.1 bacterium | reverse complement strand
TTTGCCCGCCGCACCAGTGTCAGCGCCCAGTCGGACCCGGCCCCGGGCCTTGCGATCCGGTCTGCCGACACTGGCCGGCCAAGACAGCGGGACAGCTCCGCCGCCAGCCTTTCGGGCCAGAGGGCACGCGCCGTGAGGCTGGTGCCAAAGGCCAGGATCCGCAGCGGCCGGTCGGGGAGCTGCGCCCGCGGAAGGGCCCGGTCTTGCGGGTCGGGCCGTTCCTGCCACCGCAATTCCCAGGCACCAAGGAGTGCGACAAGCGCAAGGCCCCCAAGCGCCGTTGCCACAGCGCGTTTCAGGTCTGGCCCTGTTCGGCCAAGGCCGATTCGGTCGCATCCGCCGTCAGGAAGCGGCCGTATTCGCCGACCTCGATATCGCTGCGCAGGATTCGTGCCGGATTGCCCGCGACCAGGGACCGCGGCGGCACCGATTTCGTGACTACCGATCCGGCACCGATCACGCAGTTATCGCCGATCTCCACCCCGGGAAGGATCAGGCTGCACCCGCCGATGAAGCAGTTGGCACCGATGCGGGTATGAAGATAAAGCCCGCGCGTGCGGTCATGCGTGAGGATCCGGCTGTCAAAGGCCAGATAGCTGTGCGGGCCGACATGCACGCCGATGGGAAAGGTCCGGTCGAACCTGGTCGAGAGCGAGAATTGCACCGTCGGATGCAGATCCATCTTCCAGAACCGGCGATACCAGGCCCGCTTGGCGTCGATCAGAAGGTTGCGAAGCGCCGAGAGCTTGTTCAGCCCGCGCTTCCTGGCTTTCTTGTAGGGGGCGGGTGCGGTTGCCTCGGTCATCGTGCTTCTCCGGCGGTTGGCTGTCGGCCCGAGACGCTTCTTTCCAGCTTGCGTCCGAACAACATGACCGGCTCCTCAAAGTAGCGAAATGAAATCCAGCCCTGCAGATAGGTTGTCAGCATGCAGAGCAGGCTCATCATCCAGAATGGCGGCAGGCCGAGGCCTGTCTTTCTGAAAATCATATCAAGAGCATAAAGATTGAAGAAGTGAAACAAATAGATGAAGTAGGAATAAAGCCCGACGTTCGCCAATCCAGACCATATCCGACCGCGCGTTGACCGGAGGGGGCCTTCGGCCAGTGCGATCAATGTGCAGGCGACAAGGGTCACGGTCGTGAACAGCGTCGCCTTCCCGACCACGCCGCCTGCCTGCATCAGTCCCACAGATACCGCAGACATCAGCATGAGCCAGACCCACAGATTCCTGACACGTGTGATCAGAACGGCAGTCAACCCGCCGAAAGCAATCGAGTCGAGCCGCGCCAATGGGAAATAGTAGATGTTCTCATGGCCTTGCGCGTAAAGATACAGCCGCAGAACAAATGGCAATATGGCGACAACGACAAGGAACGTGCGGAATGATCCGCGCATGGCCCAGGCTGCAAGCCCGAAGATCAGATAAGCGAATTCCTCGACCGACAGCGACCAGGTGATGGTGTAGGGGGTGCTGTCCGGCCCGTTCAGGAACGCAAACCAACCTGTAAGAAACGTGTAGGTGGCCCAGATGAAGGGCAGGTTTTCTGCCTCGTATCCAGTCATTCGGGCGGCGAAGTAGAAGGTCGTAACCGCGATCACATAGAGCGGAATGATCCGGAATATCCGGCGCAGGAAGAACGCCTTTATGGCACCAGAGCCGTCATGTGACAGCAAAAAGCGGGTGATCAGAAATCCACTGAGCGGAAAGAAGACATCGACCCCAAGGAATCCATATCGCAAGAAAATCCGTGCGATCGGGTCGAGAGCATCTGCCGGATAACGTGTCGCCACATGAAAGACGACGACCATGATCACGGCAACTGCCCGGATGGAATCGAGCAATGCGGATCGATTTGGAAACAGCTTCGACGTCATCTGCGGGGCCTACTGAAAGAAACGGGTCTGGAATCGCGTGGCGCAACGGCTGTGGCGGAAGGCTGCCCTTCGCCGGGCGGAAAGCGGGTGAACACAGGACCAGCCGTCCGCGTGGTCGTGGATGCGGGCTCAGATGTCTTTTCGGTTCCGTCGTCCTGTTCCGCCTCAAGAAGGAACAGCCCGCTACCCAGAACAAACATCACCAGGGAGGCGATCTCGCTCCAGATATAGACCGTGGCAAGTGTCAGGATCACACTGACCTGCACCACCGCCCAGCCAAGGCGAATGTTGGACAGGGGGCTTCCGCGCGGGAAATCGCGCCGACCCACGGAAATCAGCGCCCAGACGAAAGACGCAAAATACAGAACGAAGGCCGGAATCCCGAATACCAGCGCGTTTGCAAGCCAGAAGTTGTCCAGGCTTCCGCTCATGTAGAATGGCAAATCCCACTGGTTGAAACCGATGCCAAGAATCGGCGTTCTGGCCACTTGCGCCAGCCCGTATTCCAGCAGGATGCGGCGGACGTTTGCCGTTGCGGGGTCAAATGCCAGGATCGACGTGATCGCATAGATCGCCGGACGGGTCGAGGCGAGTTCCAGGATGATGTATGCGACAACCGCAAGGATCCCGAGGATCTTCCATCTGGGCCCAACATTCCGCAGCAGAAAACCCCAGATCAAAAGCGCCAGCTGGACCAGTGTTGCCAGGAAAGGG
>JANJUO010000486.1 GCA_024710535.1 bacterium | reverse complement strand
AATATTATAAAGTTGGAATATTTAATATTCAAAATAAAGAAACAGCCAGCAAGCTATTACAAAAAGTTAGTGTACAAGTGAAAGATTTAGGTATAATTCCCGAAATAATTAAGTAAAAAAAGGAGTATTAATATGAAATATTTTATATTGTCAATAGTGTTGGTTTTGGTCTTATTTGGATGTAGTTCTGTTAAGATCCAAGAACAAGAAATCCAACTTCCTAAGGTACCGGATTTAATCGATATGAAATTATATTCGGCAGATACGGTTGAAACGCAGGATTTGAATATTCCATCTAATTACTTATGGCTAAACAATAAAAGCGCTGATGGAGTGGTAGAGCATTTTGATATTTTCAGAGTAGAATCTCAAGATATAAATAAAATCAAAATCTATGCTCACGTAATGGATGTGAATCTTAATATGATTAGCAATGTATTTGGTGGGTATGGCTACAAAATATGTGGTTTCGAAGATAATGGTAGAAATATCACCGAATATGATATTGCAGAAATTCAAAGGAAAGATATTTCTAAATATAAGATATCATTTGTTCTTGACCATAGTGGTTCAATTGGCACATCAAGGGCAATGAAAATTCAACAGGCATTTTTGAACATTGTTGATTTGAAAGAAAGTGACGATGAATTTTCGGTAGTTAATTTCGATCACAGAGTTCATAAGGAGATGGAATTAGAAAAGGATAATAACTTGATTAAATCGAAATTTCCAATAACCGGTCTCAATGGATATGGTGGTGCAACTTCACTTTTTAATGGTATTTGGGAAGGAATAAATACAATAAAGCAGAGTTCTGAAAGAAAAATTGTTGTGGCTGTTTCTGATGGATATGATAATTATTCAACATTATCTATGCAACAAATTATAAAAGGTGCTTTGGATAATAATGTTAGTATTTTTACGATTGGTTTTGGAAATAATATTGATGTTCAGAAAATGGAATATATTGCTCAAAGAACCGGTGGTAAATTCTATCATATCTATAAAACTGATGAGTTTAATGACGTTTTCAAAGATATTTACAAGAGAATTAATTCATACTATATGATTACATACAAAGCAATTAACTATGGGAAACATACTGTAACTGTTACTTTATGCAAAGATAATAAAAAATTTACTGATACAGTTGTTTTTTATAATGATGACCAAACCGATTGCGATATTGCAATGTCGCTTGAAACAAGGGGAGTACGTCCCGATAATACTGAGGTCTATGATCCTGAAGTTACTATTTGGGAACGATCAAAAAGAGAGCATCATCCATTATTACCATATATATTTTTTGAAGAGAATTCATCTGCATTACACTCTCGTTATCAAAGGAGAAGTAGCGCAGAAATTTCGAATAATAACTCTTATGAATACATAAAAAATAATTCTAAATTAGAGATTTATTATGATATTCTCAATATTATCGGAGAAAGATGGCATAGAAATAAATCTGCCAAAATTACTTTAACTGGCTGTAATGATGGAAAAAGTGAAAATCTCAAATTATCAAAAGATAGAGCTGAAACTGTAAGACAGTATTTGGTTGATGTTTGTTTGATACCTGGTAATTTTATTTCTGTAAATTCAAGAGAATTACCAAGTTTCCCTTCAAAAGGTAGCGATAGAAAAGTATTTGAAGAAAATCGAAGAGTAGAAATAGAAAGCAACGAGGAATATCTATTAAGTCCATTTATATATGGAGATACAACATTTGATGCATCTCCACCAATTTTGAGGGCTTATGTGGATATTGTTCAGCAGAAAGAAGTAAATTCTTGGAAAGTTGAATTTGCAAAAGATTCTAAAATTCTATGGGAACAGCAAACTTATACAACTTCTCCTGTAAGATATATTGATTTTCCTATCAATGCTAAAGTTGTTTATGACAAATCTATTTGAGATTATCTTATTACAGGTGTTGATAACATGCAGGTGCAATTAATTGCATACAAAGATGAAGCAAAAACCAAAATTTGTAGTACTGCAAAGAAAGATATTAAAATTGTTCAAAATACAATTGAAGAAATTCAACGACAATGCTTGGAATCACGAGAAATTGAATCGTTCAATTTGATTCTTTTTAATATGAATCGTAGCACATTTGATGATAGCATTTTGGAGAAATACTTCAAGGATATTTTCAAAACTCAATTTGACAAATCTGTTTATATTGATATTTTTGGGCATACAGATGTTATAGGTAGCTTTGAAAGTAATTTGGCACTTTCGAAAAGCAGAGCAGGAAATACCGAATCTGTTATCAAAAGAATGATTAAGCAAAACAGTTGGAATGCTTATGTCAGAAATACTACAGGTTATGGAGAGGAAATAATGCCAATGTTTATTAATAATGATTTGCCTGAGGCAAGAATGTATAGCCGAACTGTTAATGTGTTGATTTACTTACCAATACCTTGTAAAAAGTAATAGGGGAGAGATATGAAATACATTATTTTGCTGATAATGGCAACAATAATTTTGAATGCGGAATATAAGGTGGAGAAAGTAACTGAAGTTAATGATAAAGTGTTTTCCATTACTTCGACCACATATCAAATTCTTGCTGGAACCAACAATGGTCTTTATACTTGGAACGTAATTAATAATATTAGCAATTGGTCAAAACAAGACTTTATTACTCCAAAAGTTACTATGATTAGGAATATTGGGAATGAACTTTTTGCGGGTGTAAATGAAAATACAACATTGAATTTGTATAATAGCAATGCAGATATTCTTAATTGGTTTACTCATTATTACAATACATTTGGTATTGCAAGTCAATTCTACGCTACTGATATAATAGAATTTGATAATGAAATATTTTTGTCCTTAAGAGGAAATGAGAGTTTCCCAGGGGGTTTTACATATTCTTATAATAAAACTAACAAAAAGTGGACAGAGAGAAGAAAAGGAACGACTGTTTTTACGTCAATTCCTATTTTTGAATTTCATGATATTGAAATATTTAAAAATGAAATTTATGTTGCTACTTATCTTCATGAAAACCATGGTGATACAGACAAAGATGGTAGTATTTTAAGAGGAAAAGCATCCGAAGATCCTGCACATTCAACAAATTTTA
>JANJUO010000475.1 GCA_024710535.1 bacterium | reverse complement strand
GTTGGATTTTATTCTATAATCAAAAGAATGCCGGCTGAAACTTCTGAAAAAGAGATTTTGGACATTTTGAATGAATGGAATAATGACGAAAAAATTCATGGAATATTAGTTCAATTGCCACTTCCAAAGCATATTAACGAAGAAAAAATAATTGAATCAATCAATCCAGAAAAAGATGCAGATGGATTTCATCCATCCAGTTTAGGAAAACTTGTGATTGGCTTGGATGGATTTATACCTTGCACTCCGGCTGGAATTATGGAGCTAATCAAGCGTTCTGGAATCGAAACCAAAGGCAAACATGCTGTAGTTGTCGGTAGAAGTAATATTGTTGGAAAGCCAGTTGCAAATTTGCTTTATCAAAAGAAGGAATTTGCAAATTGCATCGTAACTATTTGCCATACTGCCACTAAAGATTTATCCTATTATACCAAACAAGCTGATATATTGATCGCCGCTGTTGGTGTTGCTGAAGTAATAAAGCCCGATATGGTGAAAGATGGTGCAGTTATCATTGATGTAGGAATCAATCGCGTTCTTGATGAAAGTCATCCAAAGGGATATAGAGTGGTTGGCGATGTTGATTATGCAGGATGTTTCGATAAAGCATCAGCAATTACACCTGTTCCCGGTGGTGTAGGTCCAATGACTATTGCTATGCTTTTAACAAATACCTACCTTGCCGCCAAACGAAAATAAAATAAAAAAAAATAATTTCCTTCTGGATAAGAAGGAAATTATTTCTAAATTTTTAATGCAATGTCTAAATTTTTGGTAGCTCAGAATTTAATTTTTCTGCTACTTTCTTCATTACTTCCGTTGAGTTATATACACCATTTTTGATATTGCTCATAATGGGTATCAACTTTTGTGCCTCAGGAGAGATTGTAAAGGAATCAGATTTATTTTTAGCAACATTTGATTTCTCATTTTCTTCCTGATAACGCTTGTTGAGCTCTGTTTTCTCTTTCGAGGAGTAAACATTAACTCCGGCATTAATAGATTGAATGTTCATTTTGTTTTACCCTTAATAATATTTCAATATAGCACTATTTTTCAAAATATTTTTCAAACTTGTACCAATATCATTTACAATATTAGTTAATTTTTCATTAATATCCGCATCAAATTTTTCAATTTCTGAAAATTTTTCTTTCAAGAAATCAATCTTTGTACTGAAAATTTCGTGCCACAAATCTTCATTTTGAAATTTTCTTAATTCTTCCAGCAGTTCTTTTCTTCTTTCAAATAAATTTTCCAAATTTGAAATCTTAATATCCTGCTCAATAGTATTATCGGATAAGACCACTAAAATCTTTAGGGAAATTTTACTAATTTCATCAATTTTTTTTTTGACAGACTCAAAATCAAACTGTGGCATTTGTAACATTACCATTTCCCATAGTACTTGCAACAATTCTGGCAATTTTCAGCGTAACATCCGGAGGGAATTGCTGAACTACTTCATTTGTATCGCTATTTATTAACTTCATTACCATTCTGTTTAAATCTTTATCCATATAGAATTCAATTGCCAAATCATTTTCGCCCAAAACTGATTTTAATTTATCCGCTAATTTATTATAATCAATTTGTTGTGATTCTTTAGCTGCCAAAGAATTTGATTCTTCATATTTTATAGAATATGAATTTTTCATCTTTTCTTCGTTATTCAATCTATTCAAATTTTCTTTTGCAGATAGATCAATTTGATTATCTAATTCTGCAAATCTGTCTATAATAATAGCCGGAAGCCCTGACACTGCGCTTATCATTTTGTCCTCCCATTCTTTTATAAAAAAGAAATTATTGGAGTAATATTAATACGAACTTCCTGTTGAACTACTGGACATCATGCCTGTTAAACTGGACTGACCTTGTGCTTCATAAAGCAATTTCAAATAGCTTGTATATTGTTTTCTAAGCACATTTGCTTGGTCATCAATTCTTGTTTTTACTGTTTCTGTTTTCTTCTTTGCATCTTCAATTTGATTCGATAAATTCAGAGTTCTGGTTTGCAACAAACCACTATCACCTTTCAACGAAGAAATCGATTCGTTCAACTTTGCAATTAATCCATTAGGATTAGTAAACAAATCAGAAACACTTTGTGCATTTTTTTCTAATGCTTCTGTTAATTTTGTATTATCGGATATACTTAGTTCACCATTAGTATTAATAGTAATTCCAATATCTGCCAAATACTTAAAGCCACCGTTTTCTCCATCATTCAATTGAGACGTGGCAGTATTTCTTAAATTGTAAATGAGACCACTTATAGTTGATTCGGAGCGTCTCATATCTTTATTTGAACTGATATAATTGAAAACATCATTAAATGACTTCAATAGTGGATTAATAAAATCCTCTACAGACTTAGCATCAACTTCTGTATTCATCGAAATAGCATTATCTTCATTTTCCTGAACTTTCAGCAAATTGATCGTAACTCCTTCAATTACATCATCAACTGCATTTGAGGATCGAGTTATATCAATACCATTTAATTCAAAACTCGAATTCAAATCATCATATTTCTCAACTTTATATCCGGCATCCTTGCCAGTATTAAATCTACGTTTTTCTTTCTCCGAGCCAAGTACATCCGAATCAAGTCCAAGTTTTTCAAAAATTGTTGAATCCTTGAATATAATTCTATTATCTGCTCCGTATTCCTTTGAATTGAATGAAATTCTTCCTGTTGTTGCCGTATCTTTTACATAAGTAGCACTTATTGCGATATTATTATCTTCATCATCATCAGAATTTAGAGCATTAATGGCATTAGTAATTTTTTTCATTGCTTGTTCGTTGGTTTCTTCACCATCGAATACAACATCAACTTTTTTAGTTTCGCCATTCAAAATAAATTCTAAAGATTTTGTACCTGCTTCAACCCCAAAAGAGTCAGAAATTGGTATAGATTTCGAAATTAGAATATCATTACTTGCTTTTCTGTTAACTTTAATATTAAAATCTTGAATTTGTGCACTTCCCGATGAAGTTGCCGTAGCTACGGTTGCATCGGTTGAATTCACTTTTTGTTTTTTGAAAGTATCAGCAATCGAACTACTTGCGAATTTATATAATTGAGTAACAAAAGTGTTTAATCTATTATTCAAATTCATGAAGAAACTTCTTGTTGACTCCAATTTGGTTCGCTTTTGGTCAAGCGTTGCAACCTTGGTCTGTTGTGAAGATCTATATGAATTCACCAACTGATCAAGATACGTTTCGCTTGAGCCACCAACACCAGATAAACCTGCCATTTTAAAAATTCTCCAAATTAGTCAAGATTATAAGCTTTTGCCCAACTTGCTCTTAATTCCGAAACAATATGTTGTGCTTCTTCAAATTTTCTTTGAAAGATGCATCTTTGTACGTATTCGTATAAACGGTATAATCTGGTAGCTGTCTCTTCATAATCGAAGTTCAAAGCTGCCATCAGTTCTACAAGCACCCGGCTCATTTTAGCAACATCATTTCTTTTTAATGAAACGAGAAAAAGATCATACATTTTCAGTATGATTTTTTCTTTGCTCCACGAGAGAACTTCCTGCTCAAGATAAGCAGGCACTTTACCTTTTTCGCGACTTCCATAAGCTTTGGAAGCTGCAATTTGTTGTTGCATAGTAGCCATAATATATTTTCCTCAATAGTTTGTAAAATCAAAGAAAGACGGTTTGGTTTCCCCCCGTCTCTCTTAAAATGTACAAGCCTTTCGTCAGCCCTCAATCGCTCAGCGATTATCTGAATAGCTGAAGGAATGATTGAGGATTTTGATTTGCTTGCGTTAAAGAAATCAAAGAAGCTTGCTGCAAGAATTGTGACTTAATCAAATCCATTTGTTCTGTTGCCACATCTGCGTCTTCAATTCTTGAAATAGCCGCTTTGTAATTAGTTCTTTGTGAAGTCAGGAGTTCTTCCTGAGAATTCAAACGAACTTCGATAGCACCAAGATAAGAAGCAACTTTGTTAACGTTATTGATGGCAGTAGCCAAACTTGTGAGGGTTTGAGTAACTTTACCATCTGCGAATATTCCAAGGTCTTCATTAGAAACGAAATCTAATGATTCCAAACTCAATCCGGCAACACCGGCAAAGTTTGAAGTTACAGCACCCGCACCTGATGAATTTAATGCTGCCTTTGTAGCATTAAGATTGAAATCATTTGATGCTGAGCCAAGGATGTTGTAATCTGCATTTTCATGCTTTAGATTTACTTCGATTGTAAGAAGTGTATCATCTGCATAATAACCGATTGTCCATTCACCTGAATAACTACCTTGTAATAATTGTTTACCACCAAACACTGTAGAGTCGGTAATAAACTGAATCTGCTGAGACAATCTGTATGCACCTTTTGCAAGTGCAACTTTTTCGTCTGTTCCTAATGCACCTGATGATGCAGTAGCAGCAGCTGCTTTAATATCATTCAACAATCTGTTGACATTATCAAGAGCATCTTGTGAAATCGCAGTAACATTTTTTGCTTCTCCTACTGCATTGTATGCTGAATTGAGCGATGCATTACGCGCTTGCAAAGCACGCGAAGTAATGTAACCTGCTACGTCGTCTGCTGCTGAGTTGATTCTCTTACCTGTTGATAATCTCAACTGACGATTAGCAATATTTTGGTTCGCTCCTAACAATGCATTATAAGCATTGTCCGCTGAAATGTTGGTACGAATTCTTGATCCGCCCGAAATTGCTGTTGGCATAATAAACCTCCATGTATAGATTATTTTTTATGGGCATCCTGCCAACTTATTTAATTCCTACTTTTTCTTTTATCGACACTCTTGACAAAAACTTTAGCAATTATTTCATTTTTATTAATTTTTTCAAAGAACATTAACTGTATGTATTACAATTTCTATGCCAAACATACATTTCTTTTAATTGACAAAGCTTTTATCAATGTGTACTTAATATATTTTTTTCAAAGAACATATCTTAATTTATTTTATCGGAGTATTTCTGAATTTCTTTAGATAAAATATTTCTAATACTATAAATTTCTTATTTTTTTGCGGCTATTATTATCTATTTGGCTATAAAATATCAATTTCATCGCATTTGCTGATTTAATGGTGGTGGAATTTCATTTTCTAATGAATCAACTTCAGCAATAGGCTTAATTTTGTCTGCTAATTTCAGCACAGCATTGACATAGTCGTTCAAATTGTTATAATGAAATACTGCTTTACGTTTTGCTTCATTACTCTCGCCCCACCCATTCGTTTTCAAATAATTTGCTACGCTAAAAATTGCATCTTCAACATCAAACAAATCTATTTTTTCATCATTATTCCCATCTACTGCCCAGCTCATATAACTCGATGGCAAAAATTGAGACCATCCAAATGCACCAGCCCAACTTCCCTTCAATTCCAATACATTTATATAAGATAATTTATCCATTTTATTCAAGGCAACCAATTGATCTAATGCCCAACTTGCTTTCTTTGCGGATCGTTCGTCAATTTTTTTCTCTAATTTTGCTAAAGAATCTTTTTCTCCAGAGAAATTCAAACGCAACTCATCTTTGTTTGCCTGAACATATTCCGGATGATCGCACATTGCCGTACTTAAATAAACACTTACAATTCTATTATTACCAAGATAGGAGCCATGTTTTGTTTCAATCCAAAGAATCGATGTTATAACTTCTTTGGGCACTCCATATTTAAATTCAGCCTCACTAAGAAGATTGAAATTATCTTCAAGAAATTTTTTGGACTTTTTGATTGAATTTGCATTATAATTATGTGAGTAATCGGCTTTTTTCAAAAAACCTGTTACATTAATTTTTACAAACTTTTCATCGAATTGAGTTCTTTCATCTTCGATTATTTTAAAAATAAATGCTGAATCTACACCTTTTTTCAATAATTTTTGAATTACCGGCTGGAAAAAATTCATCTTTGCATTAACAAACTCAATATTATCAGTGGACATAGAAATTTTTGCCGATGAAAATATCATCAGAAAAATTACCAATAAAAATAATATGTATTTGCTGTTCATAAATATTTCAATTTTGCTCAATTCTCAATACTAAAGACAATTCAAAAGGTTAAAAAGTTACAAAATTCTTATAATTATTAACGATTTTATAAAAATTTATTTTAATTTCAAGCACGAATGATAGATTAAGCCAATAATATAGATATAAAAAACAGGAACGAATGCTCAAAATTTATCACAATCATTCCTGTTTTTAAAATCAAACCATAAACAATTAAGTTCTATTTCTTAATTTTTACTTTTTCAACTTGTAGAATTTCTTCTGTATCATTATTTCTTACAATTGCAATTAATTCCAAATGCTCAGTTCTCCAATCTTTTTCAGCGGGAATTGTGTATTTAATATTCTTTGTAACTTTATTTCCTGCTGATATTACAGTTTCAGAAAGAGGTTCGCCAAAATTACCGTTCATTGATGCACGCATAACATGTTTATGAACATAAAATGTATCATAAGGGAATGGTTTAATAAAATCATTTTTTTGTGGCTTAATGATAGAATCTTCAATTACATAAACAACTAAATATTCTTTGCCTGTTCCGGCTTTTATAAATTTGATTTCGCCATTAAAACTAATTTCTTTTGTTGTAGAATTATATGAAGCAGTTGCTGATATGCCAATATCGGCAGTTTTAGTTAATTCTGCTTGTACAGCTGCTTCCCAAGAGTCAGGAGTAATTAATGATTTACCATTGAACACTGTACGGTTAATCAAGCCAAAAGGTGTTGCAACCAATTTAAATTTTGTTGCAAGTGCTGTTGCTTCGGGAACAATCCAATTATATTTGAATATTCCAGGCAATGATTTGGCAAGAGGTCCTTCATGAATGCTAATTGTATATACATTGCTGTATGTTTCTGTTAATCGCTCGGCAACTTCTCTTGCTTCAGGACAATTCCCACAAAAATGACCGGTAAAATCCTCAATCAGAATTTTTTTCTTTGTTGTATCAACATCAATAGGACCTGATTTCTCTTCATAAGGTCGATTAATTTCATCGCATGAACTTATGAATACAATGCTTATCAATGCAAAAATTACACTAATTATTAAATTTATCTTTTTCATATTATATCCTTAAAATGAAGATGAAACACTTAAATAAAAGCCATTCGATGCAGGTACCGCTCTACAAACACCACCAACACACAAAATTCCTTTTCGCTGTTTGCCATATCCTAATTGAACTCTATTAGATTTGAAAATATATGCAATTGAGCCATTCAAATAGTGTATTTGGTTTTCTTCTTTATCGTTTCCGTAATTGAATTGGTCATAAAAAGTAAAAAACCATTGTGGAGCAATTGTATATTCAAACAAAATTTGCATCCAATTACCATTTACATTATCTGGAACAATCAATGCAGAATCCTGTTTTGCCCAAATATGCTGAAGTTCTGTTCTTAATGAATGTTTTCTATTGAAATTATAAGTCAAATCTAATACAAGAATGTCTGCTTTTACTTTACCGTAATCAGGTGCACCTTCATTCTCCATAATATCTTTATCATAAGTGATGTTCAAATATTTTATAAGAGATTTGAAGTCTTTTGTCCATTTTGTTTGAATTTCAAAATTCAAATCCTGAAAATATGTTCTTTCTCCAAACATAGAATTGCTTGTATATTCATATTTATCAACCCAAGTTGTGTCTAATTCTTTAACAATAGAATAATTAATTGTTATATTAGAACCACCCAAGAAGAAATCTTTTGGGATCAAATAGTTGATTTCTGCCTGAATTCCAGCTTCCCCATTCATTTTGGTTGAAAATGGATAAATTGATGCCAAGCCATAAGTATGCTGAACAGTCAAAGGTGGAATGTAATTAATCAATAATTCATTTCCTCTTGCAGATCTATCACTACGGAAATCCAAATTATCAATTCTATGCGCCATCAATGAAATTCCTAAACCATCAGTAAAGTATGAGCCAGAAATCAAGAGACCACTTCCGGGATTGAAATTATATTTATTGCTGGCGTTTGGATCGTTATATTTATAAGAGTATTCGACTTCAAAATTGAAAGATGTTCCGGCAAGTTCTGCCCTTGTTGAATAAGCAAGTGTATTTTCAGGAAGATTCAAAAAGGAATTATCATCTGCTTGATATTTACTAACCAAGCTACCACCTAATAATAATTGATAATCATCAGGTAATAAACCATTTATCAATTCATTGATATTCAATTCGAGATTTCCGCCACGAACCGAGCCGCGACTCATATCCCAATATAATCTCTGCTTGCCAATAAGCCCTGTAAATTCCACTCCTTCGGTTGGTCTGATTTTAAATCTGAATCCATCAAGTGAATTATCAATACCTAAAGTCCATTCTTCATAAGCCCTGAAAATCATTCCGCTACCAAATTGCTCATAAAAATTTCCGGCAGTAACATCCAAGAAATCTGATTTATAAGTCGCATAACGATATGGAATTCCTTGCCCTTCGTAATTTTGTTCGAATCCGAGCAATGGCTTCATATAGTTTTCGTAACGCATCCCAACTTCATATTTTCCTGTTGTGTATATCAGGTTCAAATATGCATTTGAGCGTATTTTATCCGGAACATTTTCAGCACCTATAACCGAATCAGTTACATAAGATTGGGCTTCAAGCTGGAAATTTCCCGATAATTGACCTGAACTAACATCTTGCGAATAAACAAGATATGGGAAAATTGCCAAAACAAGAATGGCAAGTAATTTTTTCATAGAATCTCCTATTCTTCCTTTGAAATTTCATCTATAATTCGTTTTGTTTCTTCTTCAAGGCTGTCCATATTACCATTGAGTTGCAAATATCTGTCGAAATCTTTCAACGCCAAATCTTTCAAACCCTTCAATTTATAAACAACACCTCTACCATAGTAAGCAATCCCAAAATTAGGATTGGCTTTCACTGCTTTTGTATATTCTTCAATTGCAGAATCATCTTCTTCGAGATAGTAATACAAATTTGCCTTTGTGTAATATGCTTCTGCAGAATTTGGATTTTTTGTGATATATCGGGTTACATCAAGCATAGCTTTGTTGTATTCCCCCATTTCAGTAAGAGTGATACTTCTGGCAAGATAGGGATCGATAAATGATGTATCAAGCGATAATGTCTTTGTGAAATCAAGCAATGCCTGCTGATAATTTGCAGAATAATGATACGCTAAACCCCTACCGTAATAAGACATTGCGTATTTATCGTTGATTTCGATTGCTTTTGAGAAATTTTGGATAGCAACTTCGTAATTTCTGCTTTTTAATGCATTATTCGCAGTTTGCAGTAATGAAGTTTGCTGAGAAAATAAATTCCCAATCATTGCTACAAAGCAAATTATAATCAGATTTCTAAATGAATTCATATTTAACAAATACTATTTAAAAAATTGTACAACTAACAACTATAAAACTAATAAAAATTTCAGAAATTTCAGTAAAAAATCTATTAGATGATAATTATTAATTTAAATTATTCATTAAATTGCTCAAATTACAACAGTATCTCATTGCTTTGAAGCGTAATGCAACTTTATTAAATGAGAACTATATAACAGCTCTTATAGGGATTCTTCTTCCATCAATAGTTTCTGTAGCTTTCAATTCTTAAATTTAGGTTAATTTTGTCGTCTGAGAAGCACCGACTTACTTAGTACAATCTATTTGACTCTATGTCCAATTGCTAAAGATTCGGTTAATTAGAGAATGGCAGTAAAACATAATTTCCGGAATTCAGGTTCCAGTCCTTGAATACCAAACGCACATTCTCCAGATGATTGCATATTTATTTTAATTTTTCAATTTCTGCTTCATTTAATCCAGTCGATTTAACAATTATTTCGATTGGAACTCCATTCAATAACAAATTCTTCGCTACTTCAATTCTCGCTTTCTTATCTCCCTCTTCTTTTGCAGTGTTTAGTGCATCTCTATCTCGAACTGTATTAATTATATATTTTTCGTAAATTTTTCGCTCTTGGTCATCCATATTTATTTCTGATAGTTTCTGTCTGGCTTGGGCAATATTTTTGGAGCTTGAACCTTCTGCAATTTCATTATTTTTGAACATATAAATCCACTCATCTATCTTCTTTTTGATTATGTTTTGATAACGCTCAACAGTTATTAAATAATATTCCGGGAATATATTGGTTTCAACAAATTTATACTTTGGCTCGATACTGTCTTTTAAATTTTGTTGTTTTTTTACTATTAACTTTGTGCCAGTATTCAAGCCAACAAATTCATTGGTACCATGATAAATATAATCATCGCCAATTCCAAGATTGAAATACATAATGCTAATCGAAATTACTTTGCTGATATTTCGGAAATCATCGCCAAGTTTTTGATGGTCAACAATTATTTTGGATGTGGCATAAAGCAAACTTTGTAAATAATCTGTTTCACGAGTATTTTGAATTTCTATGTAAATTTTGCGTTTGTCTTTGTCCTCAATCAACAAATCTACACGGTTATATTTATCAATTTCTGAATTTTGATTGCTTTCGCTTTCCAAAATATTCAATACCTTTATTTCATCATCTTCAAGCAAAGCGGAAAGAAACCCTTCAAGAATATCAAAGTTTGCTTTATCTCGCAAAATTGTTTTCATTGCCCAATCAAATCGTATTAATTTATTACTATTCATAATTTTGTGCCTTGAATTTTTAGAATATTACAAAAGAATTATTAAACAAACTCAAAAAATTTTGACGTTATTATTTCAATTATATTTTTTATTCATGGTTTACCTTCCTCCGCAAGAATTAGTGCATTCTTAACTCTCACATCATCATCTCTCAGAATTCCAATGAAGCCGAAGTGTTTTTATTGGAAGATTTTTTTTCATTTAGCAAGATCTTTTCGTACTTTTTTAAGGAATCATATTTGTTTTTTCAAATTAATCAGTTTGAATCAAACAATAATTATCCGAAAAATAAGTCTAAAAATTTATATTTTTTATGAATTTACATTATATTGTATAAGTATGTTGTTCAAATTGTTAAAAGGGTAGAAATGAAATTAACAAAACTATTTAAAGACTTTTTTGATAGCGAAAAATCAAGTGGTTTAATTCTGATTGCATGCACGATTGTATCGCTTGTTATTGCAAATTCATTTTATGGCGAAGATTATATACATTTTTGGCAGTTGAAGTTAGCAGGATTGAGTATTGAGCATTGGATAAACGATGCTTTGATGGCGATTTTCTTTCTGATGATTGGCTTGGAGCTCGAGCGAGAAGTTTATCAAGGTGAATTATCTAATATCAAAGATGCTATGTTGCCAATATTTGCCGCATTGGGTGGTATTGTTGTGCCTGCGAGCATTTATATGGCTTTGAATTTCGGCACCGAAACTTCAAGCGGAGCCGGTATTCCTATGGCTACAGATATTGCGTTTGCATTAGGAATACTATCGCTTTTAGGTAATCGAGTGCCAATTTCTCTGAAAATATTTCTAACGGCTCTTGCTGTAATCGATGATTTGGGTGCAATCATTATCATTGCAGTTTTTTATACATCTACATTGAGCGTGATGAATTTGATGATTTCCTTGGGTGTTTTTGCAATTTTGCTCGTGATGAATAGAATGAAGGTGATGAACCTGATTCCGTATCTGATTGGTGGTGTTATTATGTGGATTTTTATGCTCAAATCGGGTGTGCATGCCACAATTACTGG
>JANJUO010000407.1 GCA_024710535.1 bacterium | reverse complement strand
GCACAGTTGGGTCTACCAACGCCAATTCGAATGGACTTATCCGGATTCGGGGGGGTAATTCGTTCGGGACTTACATCAGAAGAGCTAGACGTGAAGGCCGATGCCTTCACGCCTGGACGCAATCTGTTGTTTCTGTTGATGGGTAGTGCTTACGCGTATCAGGTTGGGGCATCCACGGTATCGGTCGGTCTGCTCGCCGAGAGATTCAGCTTATTTCCGGATCAGCGGCTGGATTTCATCGAACAGGCGGAGCGCGCCATCGAGACTGCGCTCGGGCGCCGGATCAAGGTCTTGATGCCCCTCGCTGAATTCAGCAAAGCAGATGTGGTCAGTCTGGCCGAGGAGAAGGGCATTGGTGGCACGTACTCTTGCCATGTCGGGGGTAGTGCACCCTGCGGGCAGTGCATTTCGTGTCTCGAATTTGGTCTTGGTACGGGAGGTTGAAATGGGCGGTGGTGGCGGTGGAGGAATTCCCAGTTCGGACTTGAAGCGACTTGAGGAAAAAGCAAAGCAATCACTCAAGGATACGGCCTCCGATACGAGCCGGCATGTCTTCATCAGCTTTGCTTTTGAGGATGAGGATGAAGTGAATCTCTTACGAGGTCAGGCCGCGAACGATAAGACCGAACTTCAGTTCGATGACTTCTCCCTGAAGGAAGCCATCAATAGCAAGAACGAGGACTACATCAAGCAGAAAATCCGCGAGCGTATCGACCGGGCGTCCGTTACGACGGTGTACCTGACCAAAGACAGTGCCAACAGCAAATGGGTCGAATGGGAAATTGCTGAGAGCCTCAAGCGCGGCAAAGGTGTGATCGGCGTGCACAAGGGCGATGCCCCGCCTGCGCAACTACCTTCTGCGTTCAAGGAATACGGACTGAAAACGGTCAAGTGGTCACACCAAGAACTAATGCAAGCTATAGAGGTGGCGAGTCGCAAGCGCTGAGGACGGGTACGATTTAAGGGAAAGAAAGCATTAACCCACGACATTCCCCCTGCAACTGGAGGGCACCGTCGTTATTGATAATCCCTATAATCATTAATGTAAGTTTTTCGGTTCAACTCGGCGGGGGAGAAAAATGTCGCTCGAATCCATGGTTGTATTAGGCTTGGCCACCGCGTTCCTGGCGGCATTGGGCATCTATGCTTCCAAGCATCGCGCAGAGGACGCTGAGGACAATGATGAGTAACGAAGCGATCTATGGCCTCCTTCTCCTTGTGGCCATGGTATTGGCCTTGGGGGGCGGCATCGTCCTGGTCAACTGGTTGATCAGCAAACTGCGGAGCGCCAGCCTGAAGCCGCGTGTCACTGGCAGCATGATCTATGACTGATTGGCAAATCCCACCAAAAATCTCGCCAAAGATGGTTAGATAGTAGATAATTCGTTAATAATCATCCGGATAATCTAACCATGAACGACCTGCTAGATTTTGTTGGGGGCTTCCCCCAAGGGGTGTCTGCCGGCGAGATCGAACGACACCTCAAGATCAGCCGCACCACCCTGACCCGCCGGCTGAAGGAAGCCTTGCAGGCCGGGACCATCACTGTCACCGGCAAAGGCCCGGCCACGCGCTATCACAGCGCCGACCCGCTGGCAGCCCTGCGGGCATACTTCGCCAGACCGCACACCGACCGTACCGTGGCCCCATACCGGGAAGAACTGCTCGATGTCGAACCCGGCCTGAGCCTGGAATCCGCCCGCCGGTTCGACCGGGCATCCGGCTACACCCTGACCCGGCGCGAGCTGGGCAAGTTTCTGGTGGATTTCTCCTGCGCCTCCTCGGTCCTGGAGGGCGGCACCTATTCCTTGCTGGATACCCAGGCGTTGATCGAATACGGAGAGAAGTCCGCCGGGAAGCCGCTCGAAGATGCTTTCCTCGTGCTCAACCACAAGGAAGCCTTCGAGTACCTGCACGACCACATGAGCCTGGATTCGATCTACAAGGTGCATGACCTATTGACCAACGATCATGAATTACCCGAGATGAAGGACGCCGCCCACTTTCTCCCGAAAGAGGATCGTGGCGTGGCGAGGGAATACGCCGATGTCGATATTCGGTTCAGCACCTACCTCCCGCCGTTCCGTCCGGGCACGGGCTACATCAAGGCGATGCTGGAAAAAGTCCTGGCGACTGCACAGGCCATCGGCAACCCGGTGCAGGCGGCATTCTATCTGCTGACCCGGATCGCCTACCTGCAACCCTTCAAGGACGGCAACAAGCGCACCTCGCGCGCCATGTGCAATGTCCCGCTAGTGCAGGCCAGCATGCCGCCCATCTCCTTCGTCGATTTCGGCAAGCAGGACTACATCGTTTCGATGCTGGCCTTCTACGAACTGGGCGATGTCAGTCTGGCAGAGCAGTGCTTTGTGCAAGCCTACGAGAAGTCCATTTCACGTCTGGGCGGGCCTACCTGACTCGCGTTTCTGTGCTTGTTCTGGTACACCTTCACACTACCCCAACGCCCTCAGGCTTCGGCTTGCCAAGCAGTCCAGCTGATCCACCACCAGATCATGTAGTCCCGGTTCCAGCCAATGGAGCCAAAGCAGCCCCAACGTAAAACCCCCGCCACATCACGCCGCCATATTTTAAGAACCTACTTTCGTTCTCG
>JANJUO010000402.1 GCA_024710535.1 bacterium | reverse complement strand
TTATTGAGAAAAATTTGTCCTTGGTGGCATTTGCATCTGCTAATTCCTTTGCTACAATTTGCAATTGTTGATTTTGATTTTCCAATTCTATCTTTTGCTGTTCGATTATTCTTGCTTGACGAAATCTCAATAAATTATATTTCCAATTTGTAACTGTTAGCAAAAGCGAAAGAGCAAAAACAGTAAATCCATTAATTAAATTTGAGAATAGTGCGTTCGAGTCAGTTTGAAAATATGGCAGAACTATCATAAATGTAATAAAAGAAAATATTGAAATCGGTACAGCGCTACTTATTCTAAAAACAAAAATTACCGATATAGCCAAACTTGTTAATAGATATGGCGTGATTGAGTTTGTTACAATTTGGTCGAATGCTGTTATTATTAATGAACATATCAATGCAAATGAATACATAATTCTGAAAATAAATGGTTCATTATTTTTGCTGATTATTTGCTGATAATTTCGCCTGATATAAATGTTGAAAAATAAAAAGCCGAGCATCATTAATAAATGTGAGCTGATTATGCCTTTTTTCCAGAGTGGTTCATGATTTGGCTCATAAATTAGCAAAAATGAAAAAATTATTGAATATATTATATTCAAACTAATCATCAGAAATGTTACATATTTCAAATATGTAGTATTTTTTTTATTTATCTCTCTAAAAAAGTCATTGGATTCATCGTCTTTTAGTGCTATATTTTCTTCTATTATTTTTAAAATATTCATAATAATTCAATTTATAAAACATATTGTTTCATTATTTCGAGCATTTGATTCAATTGAATTGGCTTGGCAAGGAAATCCACACAGCCGGATTCCAATGCTTTTATTCTATCTTCGGGATATGCATTTGCAGATTGTACAATAATTTTACATTTAGGATTTATCGAAATTAATCTGCGGGCAACTTCGTATCCACTTATATCCGGCAATCTTAAATCTAATAAAACCAAATCGATTTTTTCTCTACTTTCGAAATATTTCACAGCAGATAATCCATTGTTTGCCAAAATATATTCGCATCCTAATGTTTTTAAGAAATTTTTCAGAAGTAACGCATTCATTTCGTCATCTTCTACAATCAAAACCATTTTATCTTTGAAATCATATTCAGCTAAAACATTTTCATTCAATTCTTTGATTGCTTTAAGATTGATTGCCGTTGGAATTGAGAAATAAAAAGTAGTTCCTTTATTGAATTCCGATTCAAACCAGATTTCGCCGTTCATCAATTCAACCAAACCTTTACAAATTGATAAGCCAAGACCGGTTCCGCCAAATTTTTTGGTAATTGTATTCTCTTCCAATTGCCTAAATCGCTCAAAAACTAAGTGTTTCTTTTCATCCTGAATTCCAATTCCACTATCTTTAACATAGAAAATTAAATGTGAATTCACTTCATAACAGCCAAAATCGATAAAGCCCTGTTCAGTAAATTTGATAGAATTACTCACCAAATTGTTGATTATTTGCTTGATTCTTGCAAAGTCTAACTCAACTGAAGTATTTGGAGGCAATTTCTTTCCGATAAAAATATCGATTGGCTTTTTTAATTCATAAGCATTTTCGGCATTGAAAAATTTCAAACATTCATCGAGCATTAAATTTACATCTCCGAAAGTTTTGAATATTTTCAATTCATTAGATTCTATTTTCGAAATATCAAGTATATCATTAATTATATTCAATAAATCGTGTCCACGCTTATGAATATAATGCAAATACTCACGTTTTTCTTCTTCCTCAATATCTTCTTCTTCGAGTAATTGCGAAAATCCAAGTATTGCATTCATAGGAGTGCGGATTTCGTGCGACATATTTGCAAGGAATGATGTTTTCAAAAAGTCTGCTTCTTCTGCTTTTTCCTTTGCGTGAATCAATTCTTCTTCGAATTTCTTTCGATTTGTAATATCAAGAAACGAAAACATTATGCAAATCGGCTTTCCGGATGAGGCATAAACAATGTTTGATGCAATTTGAATATTGAATTTCTCGCCTGATTTTTTCTTTGAAATACCTTCTCCAAAGAATTGCTCTTTGCTATGTAGAGTTGTGATAATTTCATTATAATGCTCAATTGAAATGCCGAATTCATTCAAAAATCTACCGATTACTTGCTTTTCATCATTAAATTGCCATAAGTTCAAAAATGCTTTATTTACAAAAATAATCATTCCGCCCATATCGGTTAAGCAAATTGCACTTATTGAAGATTTTAATGCAAAATCCTTGATTTGAAGATTTTCTTCTATCAATTTCCTTTCGCTAATATTTCTAAACACACCCAAAATAGCATTCTTTCCATCATAGATTATCGGGCTTGCCACAATTTCAACAGGTATTTCATTGCCGTCTTTTCTAACCACGACATTCTCGATGGGCTGAAATCTACTCATTGATTTGACATTTGATGCTTGTTGATTGAATGTTTTCTTTGAGAATTCATTCAATTTTGGAGGATGCAATTGAGCTTGGTGCATACCAATAATTTCATCAACCGGTTTCAGAAGTAATTCCGAAGCTGATTGATTTGCAGCAAGTATTTTGCCAGTTTCCACATCAGCAATAAGAATTGCATCCGGCGTTCCTTCAAAAAATGTTCTGAATTTTCTCTCACTTTCTTTTAATGTTTGCTCAACAATAAATCTGCGTTCAACATATCTAATAAGTACTCGCGAAACAAGAATACCGCTCCAAATCAACACCATAAAAGTAAGCTGGATATGATAATCATTTCCAAGTTTACTCCTTGACAGAACGGCATAATCTATTCCTGCATAAAACAGCCAAACAGAAAGAGAGGATAAAACCGAAGATAAGAATATCC
Organism: bacterium; assembly: GCA_024710535.1. Taxonomy (GTDB): domain Bacteria; phylum Bacteroidota; class Ignavibacteria; order Kapaibacteriales; family UBA2268; genus JANJUO01. The sequence continues at coordinate 2,063 of JANJUO010000402.1, read as the reverse complement.
TGTCATTGAGCTTCATTGCTGATGTAACTTCAAGCCCGAATATTCGCCTTACTGAAGGCAAACACAGCAAAATTTCTGCTGAAAATGTCAGTAAAGTAAAATTGATTGCATCTTTTATAATAAAATTAATGATTAAATTTTTATCTATAAATCGAGTTGCATCCTTTGCCCAAAATGGCGGATTCATCTGCAACAATACTTCAAAAAGAAAATAGTACGAACTCGCCAAAATTGCAATATATATGACAAGTAAAATAATGATTTTTCTCAATACCATTTTATCTGTTGTTCTATCTTTGATGTTGGCAAGCAGTCCAAGCATACCATATAAAATCATCAACAAAGAAAAAGTGAGAAAATTTGGGTAACCATTGGATGACCATAAGAAAAATGGATGCAAAGCACCGCCCGAAATACCGGCAATCAATCCATAGCGAATTCCAAATGCTATCGAAATCATCATTGGTACAATAAGCGACCAAGGAACGTCAACTCTTATTGCATCAAAATAAACCGCCAATCCGAATTGAGAGAAAAATAATGAGAAAAATCCTGCCAAAATTGCGAGAGCAACCTTTTTCCAAACAGCCAAATTGCTATCGTTTAATTCTACAATTTCATTATTATATTTGTTAATCATCTCAATTCTTCTTAATTACAAAATTACATTTTTTTAAATTTGAATAACATTTAAATCAAAAAAATAATGCAATTTCAAAATAGATAAAAAAGCAAATTCAAAGAAACTAAATTATTGAATTAATCAATAAGAAAAAAATATTTTTTGTGAATAATTTCTTTAATTGTAACTACTGAGACCAAGTTGCATTCAGATATATATAATCAAAAATGATTTTATTTCTATAATGCAGTTTCTGAAGAAAATCAGAAAGTCAAAGCCTATCATTTCGAATCGCAGGTGAGAAATCCATAACAATCAATGCATTAATTAATTCTGGATTCCTCTCTTTGTTCCTAATTACATCGAAGAAGAAATTAGTCATATCGAGCAATGCAAGATATCCATAAATACTGTTTCGTCAGTTGTTACAACTGACGCACAGAAAAGTGTCGGTTGTAACAACCGACAGAACCAATTTAGTATTTTCTTTACTGGATTCCTCACAATGTTCGGAATGACAACACATTTACTTGTCATTTTCTTTTTAGTGAAAACATATTTTTCAGTGTCGCCTCGGAATTTCAAATTTCCAGCTTAGTATTTTGTGCCAATGTCGAATAAAATATTGCATTTTTAAAAACTACTAGGTATAACATCTTATTCAAGAGCAATATACTTCAGCAAATCTGTAACTTACTGATTTATAATTGAATAAATACGCTATTGTAATTATTTTACTTGAAAATTCAAGTCACAATTAGAATAAATTATAACATTCCCCTATTAAATTACTTTATTCACCTGTTAAATTGCTTCATTTAGCTATTAAATTACTTCATTTAGCTATTAAATTACTTCATTTAGCTATTAAATTGCTTCATTTACCTATTTAATTGCTTCAGTTATCTATTTAATTGTTTCATTTATCTATTAAATTGCTTCATTTACCTGTTAAATTATAATATTCACTGAATAAATTATTAGTTTGTTTATAATCTTTTTTATAATTAATTTTGTATAAGTAGTAATTATTTATAATAATATTTTATTTTATTATAAAATTGTTCTATTATATCACAATAATGTTATGGTGATTTATGCAAATTATTCGAGATAATTCATTTTATCAAGATAATTTTAATACAAGATTAGAAAGATTGATTGCAATTCAAGCAAATTTCTCTTCAATGCAGTCAGAGTTGAACGCACCCGAATACATCTCTGATTGGGCAGAAAATTGTATGACATTTTTCTTGAATTTGAGTGGAAATGCTAATTCAAGCGATGGATCAAGCATTGGATCAACGAAATTAGTAAGGCAAGCCGAAAGGAAAATGCTCGAATCTTATCAAAAAACGAAATTAATTGCTGGAATGCTTTATCGCAATGACAAGGCAATTTACGACTCATTCAAATTTGATTTTCGGATTCCAAATGCTCG
>JANJUO010000386.1 GCA_024710535.1 bacterium | reverse complement strand
ATATTTACTTTTTTCAAATAAAAGCAAATTACTTAATTCCAAAAAAGACTTGATAAAATCGCAAATTATGCCAAATTTGAGTGCTTTTTTGAAGGCAGGTTATGGTAGTCCAAATCCATTCAACTTTTTTGAAAGTGATTTGAGCCCATTTTATATGGTAGGAGTGAAATTTCAATGGAATGTTTGGGATTGGTCTGTAAATAGTAGAAACAGAGAGGAACTTTCTGCAAATTCTGAATTGATTAAACTGGAAAAAGAGTTATTCGATAAAAATATTGATAATCAATTAACAAAAGAATTGTGTGATTGGCAGAAGTATAGACGACAAATCGGAGAAGATCAGAAAATGATCGAAATTCAGAAAGAAGTCGTTCAGCAATTTGATACTCAACTAAAAAATGGAACTGTTACAACTGTTGAATACATTAATGAGTTAAATAGTCTGAAGCAACTCGAACTAAATCTTGAAATCCATAAAATACAGATGGTTAACTCAAAGTATAATTACTTGCTTAAGTCTGGAAATTAAAGAAATAATAATTTATAAAAGGTAAAAAAAATGAAAAAAATGATTTTAATGGCTCTGATTTCTGTTCTATTGTTTTCTTGCTCGAGCAAGGATGATGTTTCTGATGCTTATGGAAATTTTGAATCAGATGAGATTATTGTTTCTTCTGAAGCTATGGGCGTTGTTTCCGAAATTAACCTTGAAGAAGGAAAATCGGTTAAGCAGAATGAACTGATTGCTATTATTGACACAGTGCAACTTTCTTTGAAAAGAGAGCAGTTGCTTGCATCTATGAATGCAATTAATTCAAAAGTACAAAAAATTTCTCCACAACTTGATGTTCTTGAAAAACGCAAAGCAAATCTTATTCGCGAAAAAAACAGATTTGAAAAATTGTTGAAAGAAAATGCGGCTACTCAAAAGCAAGTTGATGATATTTCAGGCGAAATGGATGTTGTGGAAAAGCAAATTGAAGCCACATTATCTTCTATGACAACTCAAAACAGTGGTTTGCTTAGCGAGCGCGAGCCTCTAAAAATTCAAATTCAGCAAATTGAAGATCAGATCAAAAAATGCAGTATTAAAAGTCCAATTAATGGCATCATCCTTTCAAAATTTGTGAATAAAGGTGAATTTGCAGTTGTTGGAAAGCCAATTACAAAAATTGCAGATCTGAACAATATGACTTTGCGTGTTTATATAAGTGGCTCGCAATTAGCAAATGTAAAAATTGGGCAAAAAGTGAAAGTTTTGTTTGATAAAAATGAAAAAGAAAATCAAAATATTGAAGGCGAAATATCTTGGATTTCCGAAAAAGCTGAGTTTACTCCAAAAATTATTCAAACAAAAGAAGAACGCGTAAATCTTGTTTATGCGGTTAAAGTTTCAGTAAAAAATGATGGCAGAATCAAAATTGGAATGCCCGGTGAAATTACATTTTAATTCGGCAAAATAATGAAAACTATTATCGAAACAAATAATATCAACAAAAGTTATGGTGCAGTTACTGCTTTGCATGACATAAATATTACCGTTAATGATGGTGAAATTTTTGGGTTGATTGGTCCTGACGGAGCTGGGAAAACTTCGTTAATTAGAATTTTAACAACTTTGATTCTTCCGGATAATGGCTCAGCAAATGTTCTTGGTTTGGATATTATTAATGATTTCAAAAGTATTCGTAATGAAATTGGCTATATGCCAGGCAGATTTTCGCTTTATCAAGATTTGACTGTTGAAGAAAATTTGAAACTATTTGCAACAATTTTCGGGACAACAATTGAAGAAAATTATGATTTGGTAAAGCCGATTTATTCGCAAATTGAATCCTTCAAAAATCGAAAAGCTGGTCAATTAAGTGGTGGAATGAAGCAAAAATTAGCATTGAGTTGTGCATTAATTCACAAGCCCAAATTGCTGATTCTTGATGAGCCAACAACTGGTGTGGATCCTGTTTCTCGAAAAGAATTTTGGGATATGCTTAAAGATTTGAAAAAAGCAGGTATTACAATTTTGGTTTCAACTCCATATATGGATGAAGCAAGTTTATGCGATAGAGTGGCATTGATTCAAGGTGGAAAAATTCTTTCTGTATCTACTCCACAATCAATAATTGACGCATTCCCAAAAAAATTATATTCCATTTCGGCTGATAATATGCACAAATTGATAATTGCATTGAGAAATTTTGAATTCAGCAATACAGTTTTTACATTTGGAGAAACGGTGCATTATACGGATAGAAGAAACTCGGTAATTCAAACCGGTGAAATAATGAAATACTTACAAAACAATGACTTAAAAGAGATTAAAATCAATGAAATTAATGCCGGAATTGAAGATTGTTTTATGGAGATGATGTGATGGAAGCACCAAATATCGTTATAAAAGTAGAAAATTTAACTAAGAAATTTGGAAATTTCATTGCTGTAAACAATATCAGTTTTGAAGTTTATAAAGGCGAGATTTTTGGATTTCTTGGTGCAAATGGTGCTGGAAAATCAACAGCAATGAAAATGCTTTGTGGTTTGTGGCTGCCAACAAGCGGAAATGCAAAAATTGCCGGTTATGATATTTACAAAGAAACAGAATTAATTAAAAAGAAAATTGGCTATATGAGTCAAAAATTTTCTTTGTATGAAGATTTGACAGTTGCCGAAAATATTAGGTTTTATGCCGGAATTTATGGATTGTCGAATCAGCAGATTGAAGCAAAAACAAATGAATTACTATCAAAACTTGGAATTGAAGAATTACGAAATTCATTAATAAAATCTCTACCGCTTGGATGGAAGCAGAAACTTGCTTTTTCGGTTGCAATTATTCATGATCCGGAAATTGTATTTCTTGACGAACCAACTGGTGGAGTGGACCCGATTACAAGAAGGCAATTTTGGGATTTGATTTACGATGCATCTAATCGAGGTGTAACTGTCTTTGTAACAACGCATTACATGGACGAAGCTGAATACTGTGATAGAATTTCCATGATGGTTGCCGGTAAAATCGAAGCATTAGATAAGCCATCTATCTTGAAGCAAAACTATGGTGTATCAACTATGGATGAAGTATTTTTAAAACTTGCGAGAGGATAATATGAAAAGATTTTGGGGATTTGTACATAAAGAATTTTTGCATATTTTCAGAGATAAACGAACTTTGATAATTTTGTTTGGTATGCCGATTATTCAGATATTGCTTTTTGGCTATGCAATTACAAATGAAGTTAGAAATGCCAATATTGCAATTTTGGATTTATCGAAAGATGCTGTAACCAACTCAATTATCAATAAAATTTCTTCATCAGGTTATTTTATGATTTATGATAATTTAGATAATTTAGATGAAATTGAAACAGTTTTCAAAACAGGTAAAGTGAAGGAAGTGATTGTTTTTGAATCTGGATTTGCTCAAAAATTGAAAAGCAACAAAAAGGCAGAAATTCAAATTATAACCGATGCTACCGATCCAAACACAGGAACAACTTTATATTTCTACACAAGCAATATTATCAAAAATTATCAAATGGAAATAAATTTAGTGCAACAACCATTTTTGAATATAATTCCGGAAATTCAAGCGAGATACAATCCCTTATTGAAAGGTGTTTATCTTTTTGTGCCTGGTTTGATTACAATAATATTAATGCTTGTTTGTGCTATGATGACTTCAATTTCACTCACAAAAGAAAAAGAATTGGGTTCGATGGAAGTGCTTCTTGCCTCGCCAATGAAGCCTTTTTTGGTAATTATATCGAAAGTAATTCCATATTTAATTTTGTCTTTGATAATTTCAACCGTAATTTTGCTGATTGGTCATTATAATTTTGGTGTGCCGATTAGAGGCAATTTGATTTTGCTTTATTTGGAAATTACGCTTTTTATTATAACTGCTTTATCGCTTGGAATACTGATTTCAACAAAAGCCCAAACTCAACAGGTTGCTCTAATGGTATCACTTGCTGGATTGATGTTACCAACTATTTTGCTGTCCGGCTTTATTTTTCCTATTGAGAATATGCCTTTGCCTTTACAAATTATTGCTCACATAAATCCATCAACTTATTTTATGATTATTGTTAGAGATATTATGATAAAAGGTAGTGGCTTGGAATTTTTATGGCAGGAAACAGCTATTCTAATTGGTATCACTTTAGTTTTAATTATCGCAAGTATCAAAAATTTCAGGATAAGATTGCAATGAGAACAATATATTTTATAATTTGGAAAGAATTCAAGCAAATTTTTCGCGATAAAGGAATGTTGCCGATAATTTTTGTGATACCAATAATCCAACTTTTGATTCTGGCAAATGCCGCCACATTCGACATCAAAAATATCAAAGTTATGATTATAGATAAAGATAATTCATCAACTTCAAGATTGCTTATTGCTAAGTATGATGCCTCGAATTATTTCAAACTTGTTGGCACAACTTTTTCGAATGAAATTGCAGATAATTATCTTGCTGATGGAAAAATTGATATGTTTATTGAAATTCCGGCAAACTTTGAACGCGATTTAGTCAGGCAAAATATGAATAAAATGATGATTGTTGTCAATGCCGTTGATGGAACAAAAGGGAATGTTGGAATGAACTATTCTACTTCATTAATGAATGACTTCAATCAGGAAATCAGGCAGAAATTTTCAACAATTAATACCACTTTCATTAGTAATACTGAAGAAATTAATATCATACAATCCAATTGGTATAATCCTGAATTGAACTATAAAATATTTATGGTGCCGGGAATTTTGGTATTACTTGTTGCGATGATAGCTACTTTTTTGACAGCAATGAACATTGTAAAAGAAAAAGAAATCGGTACAATTGAGCAAATAAATGTTACACCAATTTTGAAATATCAATTTCTTGCTGGAAAACTAATTCCATTCTGGCTGATTGGTATGTTCGAACTTGCTTTTGGGATGATAATTGCCTCAATAATATATGGAATAACCTTTGTCGGAAGCATTGGCTTGATATTCTTATTTGCCGCAGTATTTTTAATTGCTGTTGAGGGCTTGGGCTTATTCATTTCAACAATTTCAGATACACAACAGCAGGCAATGTTTATAGCATGGTTTTTATTAGTTGTATTTATTTTATTATCAGGTTTGTTTACAGCAGTGGAAAATATGCCCGGCTGGACACAAAATCTTACTTATTTGAATCCGATTAAGTATTTTATAGAATTAATAAGAATGATAATGCTCAAGGGTTCGGGCTTTGAAGATACCAAAATACATTTTGCAGTAATGGCATTTTTTGCTATCAGTATAAATACAATTGCTATATGGAGATATAAGAAAACGGTTTGAGAAATGGAAAAATTGAATTTTAAAAAGCCTTTTTTGTGGACGGGCTTTTGTGGAGATGTATCTGATATTTTGAAAAACCTTATTTTCATAATTAACCTTAGTAGAAAAAATTCCATATACTGACAAATAACCTTATTAAGAATGCTATCAATTACAAAAGAATGGCAATAAGGTTATTATGTTTGATTTGGTTCATTTTCTACTAAGGTTTTTTTAAGAAATTTCAATTATGGTAACTAAGCAGATGCTTAGTTACCATAATTTATCTTTTCGTTGCCTTCGATACGCTACTCAGTCAACGGTGCAAACCGCTCATTGAGTAAAAACTTTAGTTTTGTATCGAAATGAGCATTTAATTACCGTAACTAAACTGGGGCTTGGTTACGAGTGCTGAAAATTCTATTGCTTTCTTTCTAACAAAGCCCAGTTTCTTTAACTACACCTTTAGCATAACCCTTTCTTTTCTTTTTAGGAATAGCATTTATAAATGCACGCAAAGCATTATTTACATCATCAGAATTTTTAAAAACCTTTTGAATATCTGGCTGTAATTTGATAAAACCGCTCTGTTCTGATAGGATAGCTGCAAACCTATTAGGTTTGGCTTTGCTATAATCAAAATCATAATGATCTAACATTTCATCATCTTCGATTATATTATTATCTATTTCAATCGTAATATTTTTTATTTTTTTCATGTTTTTCCCTCTCCATTTTATTTGTTAAACGTGCATTTATTAATCTTATTTTATCATTTCTAAAAGTAAAACAAACAATAAGTAATCTATTTTTACTAGAATAACCAATAATTTGTTCTCTTTTTTCAATATCTGAATGTTTAACATCATCGAAAATATAAGCTGAAAAATCATTAAAAACATCTTTAGCTTCATCAAAGCTAATTCCATGTTTTATTAAATTCTTCAATGCTTTTACTTCATCCCATTCAAATAAATACATTTTATTTTGCTCACAATAAAATCAAACAAAATCTTTCTCTTCTAACTAAGCTCCACTTCGTTGCCACAATTACCGTAACCAAACTGGGCTTGGTTACGAGTG